>CAKRLN010000082.1 GCA_934359535.1 uncultured Lachnospiraceae bacterium | reverse complement strand
GCCAAGCGGCAGGCTGTAGGTGCTTTCATATAACACAGAATTTCCAGACTGCGCCACAATTTTCTGAAGTGGTCCTTCCTCCAGCGAATTATCCGAAAGCCGGTATTTGACCGAAAGCATCGCCGAAAGTAACGGAGTTGCCCCGTTATAGCAGTAGAAATTTTTGCCGCCTTCCATCAGCACACTCTGGTAAAAATGGCTCACCTCAATATTCATAAGCGAGGAAAACTGCGTACCGGACGGATAGCCGTAGCGCATATCATCATTTTTTGTCATGCGCTCTGGATCCTCAACACGGTAAAACCCACTGCCCTCTGCGGCATTTGCTTCCTCTGCTGCCTGAAGCAAGGTCTCATAATCCTTCTGTTTTTCCGTATACGCCGTCCTGCTCGTTACCGAAAAGCCGGTCACTGCCATATTGACGATAAGCTCACAGATTGCAATCACAAAGGTAAGCTTCCGGTAAAAGCTTCGCAGCTTTTTCTTTGAGACCGCATGCAGCACAAACAGACAGGTATACACGCCAAGAAAGATTCCGGTTACCAGAAACGCAAACGGATCAACAATTTCGGCATCTACCCTGGACGCACCAAGGAATACGGGAACTGCACCAAGAAGAAATGCTGCCCCCGCATGCCACAGCCGGTTTCCACGCCATCTTATGACCGTCTCAAATGACATCACAAGCACAAGGAAGGAATATAAGAAGCTTTGTCTGCCCGGAAGTGAATCCGGGAAATGTAGCCCATGCCAGATAAAATCCAGATAATTATTGGCAAAGCCAAGCAAAAAGAACAAAAGCATCGCACCAAACGGCAGCTTTTTCTTCCATGAAATCCTGCGGTTTAAGAAAAATAACACCACACAAAAGATTGCAAACACGCCGGAATACAGATTCGGCCAGTGCTCCCTCCCTGTGTAGACATATGCACTCATGCAGCTTCTTGACAGTTCCCCGATCAGATCAAAATACCATTCTACAGTCTCCGGAAAGCTGATTCCCTGTGAACCGCTTGCCCCAAGAATGATGTACTCTGGAATCAGAAGAACCGCAGCGCTTCCGCCCGCAAGAAGCGAATACAGGGAAAAACGCCAAAAAGCCCCTGCACGCCCCGTCTTCTGACGAAAGAATAACACGATAAAATAAAGCGACACAAACAGGCAGATCATAATGGAAATATAGTAATTGGAAACAATTGCGAGTGCAAGCGTTCCATAGTAAAGTCCTGCCCTTTTCTCTTTCACAAGGCGTTCCAGTCCAAGAATGATAAGCGGTGCAAGCGCCACACAATCCATCCACATAATGTTCCAGTTATAGGCTGCAACAAACCCGGAAAGCGCATAGGCTGCCGAACACACAAGTGCCGGAAAAACCGTATTGCCATGAAGCCTTCCGTCTTTTCCAACCAGATGCTCATGGTGCTTTAAATAAAGGAAAAAGCTAAGACCGCAGAGTGCTGTTTTCGTCAGGACAAGAAGCGTCATAAACTCAATTACAAAGGCTTTCGGGCAGAGAATCAAAAGCCAGTTGAACGGACTTGCAAGATAATATGCATAAAGCGACACAAAATCAGAGCCAAGTCCTAAATTCCAGGAATAAAGCAGACTTCCCCCATTTTGTAATTTTTCCAGAAATTCCGTAAAAAACGGACAGTACTGATGGTACATGTCAACATGAAGAATGCAGTTTTCCCCAAACGGATACACTCCATTCCCGATGCAGATACCAAGGCATATGAAAAATGGCAGCAGAAATGCCATCGCTTCTGCGGCATATTTTTTTCTTATGAAATGTGAAACCCAATTCTTTCTATTGTCTTTCATTTCGTCTCCTGTTTTGTCTCATTTTTCCAGTCAAACAGACGGTAATACTGAAGCCTCTGATACTCCAAAAGTCCCTTTTTCTCCGAAGTGCGATCCGTTTCCTCCCACTTGCCCTGTGCATTCTCCTTCACCACACGGGCAGCCGAAACCACTGGGTAAGTCTCCTCTAACTCAAGGAGATAGTTCTGGTAATCCGACAGTGGAACCCCTGCTGCCGAAAGCACATGTGCCGCAAGATAATTAGCACTCGTATCCACGCCGGACTCCTCATCAATCCCAAAATTTGCCCAGATCACATACGGAACCTGATAGCGGAGCCTTCCCGTCTCATCATCCGGATCCGATGTATCCTTTCCATTTAAGGCAAGCACCGGTGAAACCACGCTGTCTGCCGGCTGATGATCCCCGAAAAATACGATCACCGTCTTTTCCTTTTTGGACTGAAAGTAACGGATCAGCTCTTCTAGCGCCGTATCTGTCTTTTTCACAAGGGAAAGATACTGGGAAAGCACAAAGCTGTTTGTTCCCTGCACTGTCACATCCGGTGTGAAATTATCGTAGGCATCCACATAGCTTCCGTGATTCTGCATTGTGACATTGAACAAAAAGAGCGGTTTGTTTTCCTGCTTCTTCTCATACTGCGCAATGATATTGGAAAAATCACTCTCATCGCTGACATATTTGCGCACAAAGGTCTTATTTGTAAAATCATCAAAAAACAGCATATCCGAAAAACCAAGAAGCGGATAGACGCGCTCCCTGTCCCATCCGGATGCATTGTAAGGATGCATGCCGCATGTCTCATAGCCAAGACCAGACAGATATTGTGCCAGGGATGGTGTCTCTTTTTTTATGTACTGCTGATATGGGATGCTTCCATTCGGAAGAAATGCCATTGTATTCCCGGTCAAAAATTCAAACTCGGTATTTGCCGTATTTCCACCGCACACGGACACATTCAGATAGCCTGTAATGGTGTTATCCGCCCCATTTTGCAGGCTGTGGACAAACGGCATCGGGTCTTCGCTTGCCATAAAATTGCCAAGCACCGACAAATCGGAAAATGCCTCATCCATAATTACAATGATATTCGGAAGCCCGGTTTCCTCCGTGTCTCCAGCTCCATTGTCTGTCTCAGTGTCATTACCGCTGTCCTCGGTATCCTTGACTTTTGCATATGAAGCAAGCGTCTTTTCTGCCTCCCCCGCATCGTAGCCCTGTGGTTTCTCCACCGCAATATACTCAAGATTCATAGAAAAGGTAACAAGCATTCCATTCACCTTCGTCATATAGGACGGCGTAAACAAAAACGGATACAGATAATGCCTTGTCTGAAAGCTCTCATTCTGAAGCGCACTCACAAGCAGGCAGAGTGCCATGCCAAAAAGTGCCGCTGGAATGAGCCGGAACGGAAGCCTTAACGCACAGGAAAACTCCAGATACCGCACAGCAAAGCAAAGTACAAGAAAAAGAACGGTTACCACAATCACCCTAAGGGATGGCGTATAATCGTAATTGCCGGCTACCGATGCCGCTGTTTTTGCAGAAAGAATATCCCACGGAACAAACGGTGTCGAACGGAATTCGGTAACATAATGGTTGACCAGTCCAAAAATCAGTGTGAAAATCAATTCCACCCTTAACGCATATACGGCCTTTTTCATCAGAAAAAATAATCCCCACGCAAGGAGCTCCAAAAGCAGGATATTAAACCACTGTGCCTCTGTCCGCACCTCTGTAAAGGGATTATGTTCATAAAATTCCAGAAGATAAAACGCGAGAACCGGAACCATGGCAAACACGATTCCTTTTCCCGCCTCTTTTCTCCATCCGGAATATTTTTGTCTGATTTGTTTTTGTAATGAATGAATGATGCTTTTCACTTACTTCTTCCGCTCCACCTTTCTTGCCTTTTTCACCTCATACATCTTTTCATCTGCTTCATCGATCCAGTCATTTAAGCTCTTCTCCCCTGCATCCGCGATTACATAGCCGATGCTCGCCTCGATCGGAAACCCAGCATGATAACCGCCTGTCATGTTCTGAAGTCTCTTTGTAATGCTGTCCTGCAGCATTTCTGCTGCATCCTTCCCATAATCCGGAATAAGCACAACAAACTCATCTCCCCCATAACGTATCGCAACCGCATTCTGCGGGCAACATTCCCGAATCGCCGCCGCTGTGCTGCTGATCGCAAGATTGCCCATATCATGGCCAAACGTATCATTGATATATTTCAGCCGGTCAACATCGACAAACATAATCATTACCCTGCGTTCTTCCTTCATACACTTCTCATAGAGTGGAACCGCAAGCCTGTCATATGCCATCCGGTTATAAAGCCCGGTCAGTGAATCCATGATATAAAGAAGCGAAAGCTTCTTATTCATCCGCCTTAGCACAAGCTTTCCATACAAGGCTTCCAGTGCCTCCTGAAAGGTATTCAGCGTCTGAAACAAAAACTGGTTATCTAACATATAATCGCAATTCTGGAACACAAAATATCCAACCTCACGTTCCCTGAAATGAATCGGGGAAAACAGATACAGATTATTGCGCTTCTGATCCCAGATATGTGGCACTAACTCTCCCGGCTCCTTTTCGATATTATGGTAAGCTTCCCCGTTCCTGCTGGCAAGCACGACCTCCATCTCCTCTGGATAGCCTTTTGTAATATAGCTTTCTGCTGCATCATCATCAAGGACATCTGCATTTTCCATTTCAATGAAATCGCGGTTCATAAGAATATACATTTCCTGGCAGTCAAGCCCGGAAACATAATTTGGAAAGCACTCTGCCATCTCCTCATAGCTGCTGCATTCCAAAAGCCGGCGCTTTAAATCCATCATCGTATTTAACATATTGCTCTCTGCGACATCTCCGAAAATCCGGCTTGTAACATACTCTCCCCGGTTTGGCGGATCCTTTGGCCTGCAGCCACAGCTGTCCTGAAATCTCCAGTGAAGCTTTGCATAACGTGCCTGGCGCTCTTTTTCCCCATTCCAGAGCTTATGCAGCAGCTCCGTTGCATGATACGCAATCGCTTCCCTTTCAAACCCGACCGTTGTAATCCGCGGATCAAAATAAGAAGCCTTGTCAAAATCATCAAAGCCAGTCACAAGAAAATCCTCTGGAATATGAAAGCCTTCGTCCTTTGCCTGCTTGCAGATACCAACTGCAATGTTGTCATTTGCACAGACAAAGGCATCCGGAAGCGTTCCCTGTGCTTTAAAAAATTCAAATGCCCACTCTCCAGTCTCGATCTCATAATCCCTGTGAAGAATCCGTTCTTCCTCCACCGGAATACCATGTCTTTTTAACACATCCTTATATGCACAAAGCCGCTCCTGGTTCTCTCCATTCTGCTTAGGACCGCCAACATAATTTAAGGTTTTACAGCCGTGCTCACAGATAAGATGCTCTACGAGCTTCTCCATCGCTGCATAATTATCAATTCCGCTGTAATAAAGTCCCGGAATCCGTTCCACAAGAGAGACCGCCGGAGTCTTCGATTCCTTTATGCGCTCGATCAGCTCCTCTTTCATCTGCCCCCTTGAAACATTCGTAAGCTCCAAAAGAATTCCGTCAAACCTTGAAAACTCTGGAAGCTTTGTGATGTTATATTCTCCATCGTTATATTTCTCATCCAGACTAAAATTCCCGAAGCTGTTAAAGGCATAAATATCCACATCCAGATCATGTTCCTTTATGTACTGTTTACAACCGCTGATCCATGCGTAATTAATATATCTTCTCCACCCATCTGCAATGATCGCTATCTTCTTCATGTAAAAATTCCCCATCTGTTATAGTACTGACGTCCCTATTATACCGCAAACCAAAGCTCCCTGCCATATTTTTTTCACAGTAACATTTTTCTTATTCTTTCCAAATTTTTGTTGCATTTTTATCTCTGTTATGCTAACATAGACAATGTTCAGTCATAAAATATGATTTACGCCGGCATGTCGGAATTGGCAGACGAGGCAGACTCAAAATCTGTTGATGGCAACATCGTGTGGGTTCAAGTCCCACTGCCGGCACTAATTTCATAGGCTAATTATCAGGCAGATATGGTTCATCGGTAGAACGCTAGCTTCCCAAGCTGGAAAGGCGGGTCCGACTCCCGTTATCTGCTTTTTTTATGCCCTGAAAATACGGGGGTTGCAGGACTTTAAGGGGCGACGCACCTTAATACATCCATCATCTTATTTGTCTCATTTTCATCAAAGACCTCTTCATAGTCTTCATGGATTACCTTTTTATAATGAGGAACAAATTGTAGCAACTCTGTATTCCGCTCTGTATTCACAGCCTCTAAAAACAAATGGGTTGAAACATATTCACTATCCATTGGGATCTTCTTTAATTCGCGCAATTCATTAGAATTATAATCAACAAGGTCATTTACTATCCGAAAACATCTATTAATCGCATGTTCTGCCAAAAGCTGAATTGGCATCTTCGTAAGTACATTAATGTTAAACTGAACGATTGGATAGGTCTCTCTGTCATTTCCCCAAAATAAAATATCATAGGTATTCTCTTTTTTCTGCAACGATGGCACAATCTTGGGACAAATTCTTTTCCCTCTAAAAATTAAATTAATCCGAATTGCATTTTCAATATTTTGACGCTGCCCTTAATTGGCAACGTTTTTATTTATAAAATTCTTTAATTTGTGAAATTAAATGTTCTTCATCAGGCATCTCTATTAATAAATCCATATACTGTATTTGTCCAGTTATCAAATATTGCAACCATCCTTGCAAACACAGATTATAGTTCTCATCCAAAGAATATAATTTTGAATATTTTCCAACATAATTATTTCCAGCATTCCACTCTTCAAGATAAACCGGATATAACAAAGCATCTTCATCATCTGAAATTATTTTGACATACCCATTTTCATCTATAACCAGCCGGTTATTACGCCTGTCATCTGCATTTCTCATTGCAGTCTCTATTTCAGATTTCTTAAATAAATGAGTTGGTGCTCCACAACGCTTAAAAGAAATACTAAAATATTGATGGTAATCTTCAACAGCAATTATTTCTTCATTTTCCAAATACTCTTCAAATAATTTCTGGATATTTTTTAGAATTATAATTGCCTGCTCGCGGTTTCTCGCAATAGCACATTCTTTAAAATTATCATCTGTTATCTCTTTAATTAATCCATCACGGCAAATACACCTTTTCTTATTGTTTATTAAATCAAACAGGCTTCCATTAAATGATCTGGTAAATTCAAAATAAAAACATATCGGTTCTTCTGGATATTCTGTTTGTAAAGAAAATGCATTTAAAAAATTCCATTTATTATAATGTTCTTTTATATATATCTGTTTTTTATGAATAAGTTCTCCTTCAGCCACGAATCGTTCTTTTTCTTTATTATCCAGATCGAACGTATTTGTTTCAAAAGGATTTTTATTAAAAAATGGAGCTCTTAATATCCTGTTATCCATTTCTTTTCTAGACAGCTTCTTAAAACGTTCATCATTAGAGGCCTTCTCATATAATACATGATACATTTTCATCAATTTTTCAATATATTCTCTAAATTCATCCTGATCGACCAAACCATGTCGCCCATCATAAGTTCCAGTTATACGATTATACGGTCCGTTTTTCAAAACAAAAAGAAATGATCCCTCTAAATACCGTTTTACCTCTCTATATCCATCCGGCAAAGGCTCTCCAGAATCATAATCATATACCCCATACTGCGCACTTGAAGCATCTACATAATGTCCCGGCACATCTTCAATTAAATATTCAAAATCTATTTTATCATACCGGCATATAATTGGAGCTAATCTCTGTAAATCAAGGCGAAAATAACTCCACCTATAATCCTCTGAAAATCCTTCGTATTGTAAAGATCCAGGTTTTACCACATAACACATCCCCTCTGTATCATATAAGTATATGCACTTCTCTTCCACAGCTCTTTGAGCATATGAAAAATCTAACCCTCCATAATCTGATAAAAGCATATGGTTGTATGCCGGTGTCCGTCCAACAACATTTAAAACTGCAATTATTTTATCAATATCTTTCCATGTAGAAGAGTCCGGTACATTTCTTCCAAATAACTGCTGTGTCAAAAATTTCCAGTCACTATTTTGTGATTTTTCAAAATCATCATAAATTTCCTGCCACAGTATTAATCTTTTTTTAAATTCATGAATGTCTGGCCTTAAATTCGGATCATTTGCAGTTGAATCTCTAAGCAGCTCATCGATTTCAACCAAATGTTTATTTTTAAATCTTGACACATATCTTAAACTATGACTCTCGTCCAGATAATTATATACACCATCAAACCCTTTTTCGTCTCCACTAAGAAACATCCACAATGTTTTTGCAAGGGAAAAAACATCCGCCTTGCTTGCATCTGCTATTTTCGGATTTCTTTTCATTTCAGGCGCGATTGTAAATATTGCACCTAATCCCTGATCAGATCTTGTGAATTCATCATTGTCTGGAAAATCTACCAAGCCAAAATCACCAAATGTAAATCTCTCATTATAAAAATAGATATTACTTGGTTTAATATCCCTGTGATGAATTCCTTTTTCATGAAGTAGTTCTAATGTCTCGCAAAGCTGAAGAACTCCGGCAATGATATCCTCAAGTCCTTTTTCATCTATAAATTCCATTACAGGCTGTGCAATTGGCATAGTATACCAATAATTCTCACAATCAGAAACAATTACCGGAATAATTCCTGGTATAATTGCAGAATTTTCTTTTTCTATTTTTATCTCGCTTACAAAACGTGATTTCTTTTCTTCTTTTCTGTTTTGTAATTCTTTCAATGCATATTGCTGACCGGATAGTTTCTCCTTCACAAGATACACCTTCGCATTGCCACCCTCACCCAGATCTTTTATTTCTTCAAAGAGTGAAAGCCATCTTTTTGTTTTTGGTTTGCCCATGGCGATCTTCCTTTCTGAAAATTTATAGACAAATTTCCTCGCTGTTATCCTTCAGATCCTCTCTTTTAAAAGCTTTCCACTCTGCGCAAATATCTGATAAAAGCATCCAGCTCATCAAATTCTTTCACATATGGAATGACCGGTGGCATACATATATCAATGTAAATTATGAGACAATTTTGTGTAATTGGATGGATTGAATAGTGCGAAGAAATCGCAAAAATAGAATAACTTTAAATATAGATAGAAATATTTTTATCTCCACTTATATTTTGCGAAATTTTGTTATCTCTTTCCAGTTCGCCGGAAAGCCCATATATTCAAAAAGATCGTTTAATTTCAAATTTGAATTCCGCTTTTCATATCGGTCAAAAATATGCAATAATTGCTTTTTAAACAGTAAAAAATCGGTCTTTGGAAGTAAATAACGAAAAGTAATGACTACACTAAACAAGTCATTTTTTCCATACATATATTTTGAACCTTTTTTAGAAACACCTAATTTTTTATGTAATAATGTATCTGGAATATCAATATATGTGTGATAAGAAAACAACCTTTCATTATGAGCGCATACATTTCGGTACAGCGTTAATACCTTTAAATATTTTATCATCTCATTTTT
>CAKRLN010000081.1 GCA_934359535.1 uncultured Lachnospiraceae bacterium | reverse complement strand
CAATATCGCCAGTCACAAGCTCTTCATCGGTATTGATAAAAATATACCCATCAATTCCAGGTGCATCGCGGTAGGTTCTTCCGACATATGCATTCTCGTCGGCAACCCTGCCCTCAATGAACGCGTAAAGGCTGCGCCCTTTCATGGATTCATTTTTATCAAATATCACTTCCTCCTGAAGTTCCATAACATCTGCCTGCCAGTCAAGCTTTGTCTCTTCTTCTACCTGATCCGGAAATTCAGCAGCAGGTGTTCCTTCCTCTGGAGAATACGGGAATGCGCCAAGACGGTCAAATTCCATGTCATTGATAAATTGCATGAGTTCTTCATGCATTTCTTCTGTTTCTCCAGGAAATCCACAGATTAAGGTCGTGCGGAGTGTAATGTCCGGGATGCGCGCTCTTAATTTTGCTACAATTGCTTCAATATCCGCTTTATTTGTCTTTCTTCCCATCCGTTTTAAAATGGTGTCATTACAATGCTGGATCGGCATGTCAAGATAATGACAGACCTTTTCGTTACGGATCATGGCATCGATCAGTTCCTCATAAATTTCTTCCGGATAACAGTACATAATCCGGATCCAGAATAAACCGGAAATTTTATTCAGTTCATCCAAAAGCCGGTGTAAGGATTTCTCTCCATAAAGATCCACACCGTAAAGTGTTGTCTCCTGCGCAACAAGGATCAGCTCCTTAACGCCGGATTCCACAAGCTCCTTTGCCTGTTCTACAAGCGTCTCGATCGGAACACTCCGGTAACGCCCGCGGATAGAAGGAATCACACAATACGTACAGTTCTTATTACAGCCCTCTGCAATTTTAAGATGTGCATAATGCCCACCGGTTGTTAAAAGCCTCCTATTTGTAAGCTTCGGAAGTCCGCTTAAGGTTCCCAGGTTTTCATATTTTTCGTGCTGTTCTAACACCTTATGGACGGCTTCTACAATCGCATCATACGAATTGGTTCCAAGAATTGCGTCAACCTCCGGAATCTCCTGCATGATTTCTTCCTTATAGCGCTGTGCTAAGCATCCGGTTACAATAAGGGCCTTACAGCTTCCACTCTTTTTATATTCAGCCATTTCAAGAATGTTATTAACGCTCTCTTCCTTGGCATCATTGATAAAGCAGCAGCTGTTAATAATGATGATATCGGCTTCTTCTTCATTGTCTGTAAGCTCAATCCCATCTTTGGTCAGCATCCCGATCATAAACTCGGAATCAACAAGGTTCTTGTCGCAGCCTAAAGATATAAATAATAATTTCATAAGTCCCACTTGCAAAAAGGGATGACAAGAGTCTTCGTCATCCCTTTTCTCCTTTTTCTCTATTGTATCCTGTTAATTCTGTTCCTCATCATCGGTAAGAATCTTTACCTTGCCCTCATACAGTTCTTCTACTGCAATGGATAATGGCTTCGGGCATTTTGGCTTTGCGATCATTGGCTCTGCCCCATCGATCAGCTGGCGTGCACGCTTTGCAGCGGCAAGAACGATGGAATAACGGCTGTTTACGACCGGTTCTTCCCCAATTTCAACGTCATTGTTTACGACCTTCATTAATTCTACATAAGATGGATGTATCATATTCATTCTCCTTTCGAAAAGCTTAATAGCTCGTTTCTCATTTTTTTGATAAAATCTATATTAGCAGATACCCGATCCATTGAATTCTGGCTGGCACAACCATTACATTCATTTTCCAGAATGGTGTGCATATGCTCTACGCATTCCTCCAGATTATCGTTTATCACTAAATAATCATAATTTTCAATGCCAAGGGATTCCTCATAAGCCCGGCTTAATCTTGCCTCAATCACATCGATGCTCTCCGTGCCCCTTCCTGTCAGACGGCTTTTTAATTCCCCAGCATCCGGTGCTGCCACAAATAACAGGCGTGTATCCGGGAATCGGTTCTTTACCTTTAGGGCTCCCTGGATCTCAATCTCTAAGATTACACTTTTCCCGGCTTCTAACTGCTTCTCCACGTAATCACGCGGAGTGCCATAATAATTGTCTACATATCTGGCATACTCGATCAGCTTCTCTTCCTTGATCATTGCCTCAAATTGTTCCGTTGACACGAAAAAATAATCTCTTCCATTCTCCTCTCCGGGTCTTGGATTTCTCGTTGTCGCAGATACCGATAACGCATAGCTGTCTCCATATGTGCTCATGAGCTTTTTCATGATCGTTCCCTTGCCTGCACCAGAAAATCCGGACACAACAACCAGAATGCCTTTTTTTGCCAAACTCATTTTGTCGCCTTCCGCCTCCTTATTCTTCCAAATCAAATCTTCCCGCCAATGTCTCCGGCTGTAGTGCAGAAAGCACCAGTCTGTTATTTGTCGTAAAAATAATGCTTTTGGTCTTTCTGCCCTGCGTCGCATCAATCAGCGTCTTATCTTCCTTCGCCTGCTGGATATACCGCTTTGCAGGAGCTGAATCCGGTGAAATAATTGTAACAACCTTATCGGTTGAAACCATATTTCCAAATCCAATATTGATTAGTCTGCCCATCGCTTTTCCAATCTGTCCCAACTTGGACCTTTGCTTATTCGATATTCTGAATCTGTTCCCGCACCTTCTCGATATCTGTCTTTAAGCTGATACCAGTGTCCGAGATTTCCAGGTTATTTGCCTTCGACAAAATGGTATTTGCTTCCCGGTTCATTTCCTGTGCGATAAAGTCAAGCTTTCTTCCGACGCTTCCGCCAGCTTCCAGTGTATCCTTTGCCGTTTTGATGTGGCTTCTTAAACGCACTGTTTCTTCATCCACACAGACCTTATCTGCATAAATTGTAACCTCTGAGGCAATTCTTGCATCGTCCATCTGCCGGTCTCCCAGAAGCTCTCTTACCTTCTCCTCAAGCCGCATCCGGTAATCTTTTAAAATCTCCGGGGAACGCTCCTCGATAAAATCCACATAGGTAAGCATATTGGTAAGCTTCTCGAAAAGATCTGTCTTTAAGTGCTCTCCTTCTGCTTTCCGGCTTTCTACAAACTGTTCGCAAGCCATACGCAGTGCTTTTTCAAGACCGCTCCAAAGTTCTTCCTCATCCGGTGTCTGTTCTTCCATCACAAACACATCCGGATACTTCGAAAGTGTGCTGACACGCACATCATTCTCAAGACCAAACTGCTCTGCCATCTGATTCAGATATTTCAGATATTCTCCCGCAAGTCCTGCATTATACTTCAGTGCAAAATTATCCTCTGTATAATCCTCATAGGTAATATACACATCCACCTTGCCGCGCTCAATATATTCTTTTAGAAGGCTGCGTACTGCTGACTCAAAAAAGTTAAGCTTTTTGGGCATTTTGATATTCATATCAAGATAGCGGTGGTTGACCGATTTGATCTCGACCGTAAATTTATGTCTGGCATCTGCAAGCTCTGACCGGCCAAATCCTGTCATACTCTTTATCATGGTTGTTCCTTCTTTCTGTATCATGCATGTCTTATCACAATGTTTGCCTGCATGCATAGATATTCATATTATAATGCCAAACACCCGGTACGTCAAATAGTTCCAATTGTTTTTTCTATGTTTTTTTGTAATTCGTTGGATTTTTGCCCATTTTCATACTATAATACTAGATATGTTCAGGAGGATTATTATATGGCATTAGATGGAATCGTAATTTCAAATTTAGTACATGAATTAAATCATACAATTTTAAACGCAAAAATCAGTAAAATTGCCCAGCCGGAAAACGACGAACTGCTTTTTACCTGTAAAGGACCAAACGGACAGTACCGCCTTGCAATGTCAGCAAGCGCCTCTCTCCCTTTTGTCTATCTGACGGATGAGAACAAACCAAGTCCGATGACCGCTCCCACTTTCTGCATGGTATTAAGAAAACATATCGCAAATGGCCGGATCATAAAAATTTATCAGCCGCACATGGAACGTATCATCCACATCGAGGTTGAGCATCTGAATGAAATGGGTGATCTATGCAAAAAATCTTTAATCATTGAGCTTATGGGAAAGCACTCCAATATTATCTTCTGCGGTGAAGATGGCACGATTATTGACAGTATCAAGCATGTATCCAGCCTTATGAGCTCGCTGCGTGAAGTACTTCCGGGCAGGCCTTACTTTATTCCTGGCACCCAGGAACAGAAGCATAACCCGCAGCTTGTCGCAAAGGAGGATGTACTTTCTATTTTAAAAAACAAGCCCCTTACGCTTACAAAGGCCATTTACACTTCCTTTACCGGTATCAGTCCGCTTATTGCAAGCGAGATCGCACATCGTGCCGGTGTCGATGGCGATACCCCGACAGCTGCTTTTTCGGATGATGAGCTTCTACATATTGCCAATCATTTCTGCTGGTTTATGGACGACATCCGGAAGGATAAATTTCACCCGGTCATTATCCGCAAAGACCGGGAGCCGATTGAGTTTTCTTCGGTTGCACTGACACAGTATGCCGATTATGAATCGCAAAGCTATGACTCCATCTCTTCGGTACTTGAAAGCTATTATGCTGAGAAAAATATCTATACAAGAATCCGGCAGAAATCGGTTGATCTGCGCCGGATTGTCACAACTGCACTTGAACGTAACCAGAAAAAATACCAGCTTCAGCAAAAACAGCTAAAGGATACCGAAAAGCGTGAAAAATATAAGGTATATGGAGAACTGATCAATGCCTACGGCTACCAGCTTACCGAGGGCAGCAAGGTGCTTGAAGCCCCAAATTACTATGATAATGACAAGCTGATAAAAATCCCGCTTGATCCGGATTTGACGCCGCTTGAAAATGCAAAAAAATATTTTGACCGCTATGGAAAATTAAAGCGGACCTGCGAAGCACTGACCGAACTGATCCAGGAAACCCAAAACGAAATCATCCATTTAGAATCCATCCAGAATGCACTCGATATCGCACTTACCGCTGATGATCTTGTGCAGATCCGGGAGGAGCTTGTCGAATACGGCTATATCAAAAAGAACCGGAATGCCAAAAAAACAAAAATAAAAAGCAAACCATTTCATTATATTTCTTCCGATGGATATGATATCTATGTCGGGAAAAACAATTACCAGAACGACGAGTTGACCTTTAAATTTGCAACTGGAAATGACTGGTGGTTCCATGCAAAGGGAATTCCTGGTTCCCACGTAATCGTAAAATCAAGAAACGAAGAACTGCCGGACCGCGTATTTGAAGAAGCCGGAAAGCTTGCAGGCTTTTATTCCAAGGGACGCGAAACCGATAAAGTCGAAATCGATTATCTCCAGAAAAAAAATATTAAAAAGCCAAACGGAAGCGCTCCGGGTTTTGTCGTATATTATACCAATTACTCGCTTACCATCCATCCGGATATAAGCGGACTGACTCTTGCCGATCCAAAATAACCGTAAAAATCTTCCTGTATAGCAGACAGATTCCTGCACAAACTATGACTGTAACAACAAGCTGCTAATATATCAGGCAGCAATGTTACACTTACAATCGGAAAAAGCATAGAATGTACGATCAGGAGGAAAAAGCATGTCAAACAGAAGTTCAAACCGAGCAGCCGTTCCAGAAGCAAAAGGGGCATTGGACCGTTTCAAATATGAGGTTGCAAATGAGATCGGTGTTCCTTTAAAGGATGGATACAATGGAGACCTGACTTCCAGACAGAATGGTTCTGTCGGAGGCTATATGGTCAAAAAGATGATTGAAGCCCAGGAAAAACAAATGTCTGGCAGATAAGCCCGGATCGAAACACAAAAACCAGCCGCTCAATGTGGCTGGTTTCTCTTTGTCTGTTCACTTGTAAATTCTATAAATTCATTTTTTTGATTTGTTCATTCATAAAGTGCTGCATCCTGTTTTGAAGCAGCTTGTGCTCTTCCCATGAAAGATCCGGATCCTCGGAAAGAATCTTCCCAACCGCCTCCGATGCCTTTTCCAGCATATCCGCATCCTGATAGATGTCAGCAAGCTGAAACGCAAGATCCCCGCTCTGGCGGATTCCAAAGAAATCCCCAGGCCCTCTGAGCTTTAAGTCTTCACTTGCAATAAAAAAGCCGTCATTCGAGCGGTTCAAAATTTCCAGTCTCTTTTTTGCTGTTTTTGCCTTGGAACTGTTAATCATGATGCAATAGGACTGCGCATCCCCTCTTCCGACGCGGCCTCTTAGCTGGTGCAGCTGTGCAAGGCCAAACCGGTCCGCATTTTCAATCATCATTACCGTTGCATTCGGCACATTCACGCCAACTTCTACAACTGTAGTTGATACAAGAATCTGTATTTCCCCGCTGGCAAACTGTTCCATAATTTTATTTTTCTGATCCGGCTTCATTTTCCCATGGAGCATGCCGATCTTCATATCTTCCGGAAAGTGTTCTGCTAACATGCGGCTGTAATCCGTAACATTTTCTCCCTCGGAATTCTCACTTTCCTCGACAAGTGGACATATGATGTATGCCTGGTGCCCCTGCTTCACCTGATCTTCGATAAAGGCATAAGCTTTCGGACGGTAGGATGGATTGACCACGCAGTTTTTTATTGGAAGACGGTGGGCTGGCACCTCATCAATCACAGAAATGTCCATATCCCCATATAGTATAATTGCAAGCGTCCGTGGAATCGGCGTTGCGGACATCACAAGAATATGAGGACTGCTCCCCTTCCCAGAGAAGGTGTCTCTCTGCTTCACGCCAAATCTGTGCTGTTCATCTGTAATTACAAGCGCAAGATTACGGTAAACGGCTTTTTCCTGGATCAGTGCATGTGTTCCAATAATCATCGCATCTGGATGCTCAAGAAGTTTTGCATAGGATTCCCGTTTTTCCCTTGCCTTCATTGAACCCGTCAGAAGGACAACCGGACAGGAAATCCCGAACTGCTCACAAAGCTTTGTATAGGATTCGTAATGCTGCACGGCGAGCACCTCCGTCGGTGCCATGATCGCAGACTGATAGCCGCTGTGCGATGCCAGCGCCATAATAAGAAAGGCAACAATCGTTTTTCCAGAGCCAACATCCCCCTGTATAAGCCGCTGCATCACATAATCCCCGGATAGATCCGCACAGATCTGCCCAAGTGCCTTTTGCTGTGCTCCGGTCAGCTCATAAGGAAGCTTTTTTTTCAATGTATCTACAAATCCATCCTCTTGGAAATGGAAGTTTGTCCGTTCCTTCTGCTGCTTTTCCTTCTGATACTGCATTCCCATTAAAAAATTGAAAAACTCATCAAATACAAGACGTTTTCTCGCGGTAATCAGGGCATCCATATCATCTGGGAAATGGATCTGCTTTAAGGCATAGTTGTACTCGCACAGTCCGTTTTCTGTTTTTACGGAAGACGGCAGGTAATCGGAAAACAAAAGCCCGGATTTCATCGCTGTCTGCACTGTTTTGGTTAGAAGGTTATTGGATACACCGGATGTAAGTGCATACACCGGCATCAGATCAAGTTCCTTCTCCTGATATTGCTCCGGTGTAAAAACAGCCGGCTGCTCCATGGCATAATGCCTGTTTTTTATTACAATCTTTCCATAAAATACATACCATTTTCCAGGGATCAGCGTATTTTTTATATAAGGCATCCGGTACCAGATCAGCTGTAAGCCATGTATATCCGTTCCGAGCATAAGAAGTGTTACCGGAATTCTTCCGGCATTTCTCGCTGTCGGACTTTTTCCAATCCTTGCACAGACTGCACAGACATTCCCCTCATAGAGCTCTGTTTTCTCAATCTCCTCTGCTTTCGGATACTGGATATAGCTTCTGGGAAAATGAAGGAGTATATCACCTACGGTGTATACTCCCATTTTTCCGAACAATTCTTCTGTTTTCTTTCCAATACCTTTTAATTCGGTAATAGGCGAATGAATGTCCATAAAATCTCCTGTTATTCTACCGAAATGACATAGTAGTAAATCGGCTGTCCACCCTCATTAACTTCAACTTCAATGTCCGGATACTTCTCTTCAATCTCTGCCTGAAGCTCTTTTGCATTCTCCTCGGTTGCATCGCTTCCATAATAGATGCTTACAATCGCAGAATCCTCATCAATCATGGCATCTGTCATTTCAAGTGTTACTGCTTTTAAGTCCTGTCCGACAGAAAGAATGGATTTGTCTCCAATTCCCATGAAATCATCCTGCTTAATCTCTTTGCCGTCAATCTCGGTGTCACGCACTGCATAAGTTACCTGTCCTGTTTTTACAAGTGCGATCTCTTCTAACATGCCTTCCTTGTTCTCCTCAGCCGTATGCTCAGGAATAAAGTTCACAAGAGCTGTAATTCCCTGTGGAATTGTCTTGGTCGGGATAACAAGAATCTCTTTATCCTCCACAAGTGTTGCAGCCTGGTTTGCTGCCATAATAATATTCTTATTGTTCGGAAGGATGAAAATATGATCCGCATTGACATGTTCAATCGCAGTCAGCATATCTTCTGTGCTCGGATTCATTGTCTGACCACCTTCAATAATATAGTCGGCTCCAAGACCACGGAAAATTTCGTTCATTCCTTCCCCGATGGATACTGCAATAAAGCCCATATTCTTCTTTGGCTGCTCAGAAGAAGACTCATTCTCATTCGAAGACGCCTCATTCTTCTGCTCTGCAGCAGCCTTCTCGGCATCCTTAATGAGCTTCTCCTGATGCTCTTCGCGCATATTATCGATCTTAATCTTACTTAAAGAACCATGCTTCAAAGCCTCCTGGATTGCAAGTCCAGGATCATTGGTATGTACATGGGTCTTTACGATTTCATCATCTGCAACAACCACAATGGAATCACCAATTGATTCAAGGAATGCCTTATAATCTCTTTCTTCCTTATCAGAAAGCGGGCGCTTCAGCACAATGATAAACTCTGTACAATAACCAAACTTGATCTCTGCCTCGGTCTGTGCAGAAACCTTTACAATACCAGATCCTTCCTTTGCATCCGCA
Organism: uncultured Lachnospiraceae bacterium; assembly: GCA_934359535.1. Taxonomy (GTDB): domain Bacteria; phylum Bacillota; class Clostridia; order Lachnospirales; family Lachnospiraceae; genus Roseburia. Next base: position 505 of record CAKRLN010000081.1, on the reverse strand, counting down.
ATGGTGTAATCAATTTCCTTGCCAGTAAGCGAATCAAAAGCTCCCTTTAACACCTGCATAAGTCCCTGTCCGCCGGAATCAACAACCCCTGCCTGCTTCAGTACTGGAAGCATGTCCGGAGTCTGGCTTAATACGAGATCTGCCTCCTTAATTACCTCATCACAGAAGAAAACAAGATCATCCGTCTCCTCAGAAAGCTCTAATGCTTTATTGGCAGCTCCCTTTGCAACTGTAAGAATTGTTCCTTCCTTCGGCTTCATAACGGCTTTGTAGGCCGTCTCCACTGCCCTTTGAACAGCTTCACATAATACGTTAACATCCACTTCATCATATTCCTGGATCACTTTACAGAATCCACGGAACAGCTGTGATAAAATAACACCGGAATTGCCTCTTGCGCCACGCAGTGATCCGGAGGAAATTGCTTTGGCAAGCTCTTTCATTGTCGGATCAGAAAGGGCACTTACTTCCTTTGCAGCTGACATGATCGTCATGGACATATTTG
>CAKRLN010000080.1 GCA_934359535.1 uncultured Lachnospiraceae bacterium | reverse complement strand
CGGTACTTAGCGGGTGTTTTTTAGCCGCTTATGTACCGTTGCCAGCGATGAGCAGCGAGAGCGTGCCTGCTGTTATTTGTGCTTATAGTACATGTAGTAGTAAGTTTGGGAGAGTTTCGTAAATGCCTAAGTACATACAAGTTGGAAAAGGGGGACACCGGCAAATGACTCTGTGGGAGCATACAGCCGGTGTCTTTTGCAGAATTTAAGAAGGAAGGTGAACGAATGAAAAAGTCAGGGAAAAGAATCCTTCAGACAATTACCGCAGTAGCGATGGCAGCAGTGCTGGCATTCGGGTCTGGAAATTATAACATGCGCGTCTATGCGTATGATACAAAGGCGGCATCCATTTCGTGTTCCTCGGATTCAACCGTGAATTTAAGACAGAAGGCAACAACCTCTTCCCAGTCGCTTGGAAAATTGAAAAATGCAACACCTCTTACTGTAATTGGTCAGGAGGAAGGAGCAGATGGAACCTGGTATCAGGTCGAGTATGTGAATGCTTCCGGGAAGAAGATTACCGGATATGTAAGAGGCGATCTGCTTCAGATTTCCGGAGATACCGCCTCTGGGACGACCTCCGGAACAATCAACGGAATTTATGTGGCAGTCCGGAACGCGGCAGGAACAAGTGGCACGCAGGTGCTCTGCCATGTGGATACCGGACAGGCATTACAGATTTTGGGGCAGACAACCGTAAACGGTGCAACCTGGTATAATGTATCACTTTCCGCAGGCGGACAGAATTATACCGGATGGGTGTACGGTGAATATGTAAAAATATCGCAGACGGTAACGGACGCGGACTATGTGACACAGCTTGTCAATGCGGGATTTCCAGCAAGCTATACGACGGCACTGACACAGCTGCACCAGAAATATCCGAACTGGACGTTTGAAGCGGTACAGACCGGTCTGGACTGGAATACTGCAGTTTCCAATGAGAGCATTCTGGGGCGTAACCTTGTACATAATTCTTACGATGATTCCAGAAAATCGACAGAGGGCGGTGCTTATAACTGGAATACGAACAGCTGGACTGCCTTAGATGGAACAACCTGGGTGGCAGCAAATTCCTCTTATATCGCCTATTGCATGGATCCGCGGAATTTCTTAAATGAGACATATATCTTTATGTTTGAGGATTTGAGCTATAATGCAACGCAGAATATAAGCGGGGTAAAATCCGTGATTGGAAACACCTTTATGGCAAATGATGTGCGTGATTCGGATGGAAGCACCTTAAATTATGCACAGACCTTTATGGATATTGGAAAACAGCTTGGAATCAGCCCTTATCATCTTGCGTCAAGGGTACGCCAGGAGCAGGGAAGCGGAACAAGCAGTCTGATCTCTGGAAATTATAAGGGATATGAGGGATATTACAACTATTTTAATGTCGGTGCATATACGACATCATCCGGTTCCATCACACAGAACGGACTTGCCTATGCGAAGCGCCAGGGCTGGAGCAGCCGTTACAAATCCATTTACGGAGGAGCACAGTTACTTGGCAAATCCTATATTTCAAAAGGGCAGGATACGATCTATTTTGAAAAATTCAATGTAGTCAATAAAAGTGCCCTCTACAGCCATCAGTATATGACAAACGTCATGGCACCGATGTCGGAGGCGAAGACGCAGGCAGCCGGATATTCCGACAAAACACAGGCATTCAACTTCCGGATTCCGGTATACCAGAATATGCCGGACGGAGCAGTAACGTTTGCAGATACCGGCAACCCGAACAATTACCTGAAGAGTCTTTCTGTTTCCGGACTTTCCTTAACACCGGGCTTTAACGGAAATACAACAAATTATTCGATCGTTGCAGGTGCAGGTGTTGGTTCAGTTACGATTTCCGCAGCTGCGGTTGCTGGAAGCTCGAAGGTGAGTGGAACCGGAACCTTTGCCTTAAATACTGGAAATAACGTTTTCCAGATTAACTGTACATCGGAAAGCGGACAGACAAGAACGTATACAATCACAATCGCAAGAGAGTCCTCCGGTGGCAATAACAGTGGTAATAACGGAAGCAATCCTAACGGAAACAGTAGCTCAGACTATTCCGTAACCTCATCCACCTATAAGATTGGAACGTATGTGACCGGAATCCAGCCAAAGACAGCGTCATCGACGGTGCTTGGCGGTATCCAGGCATCTGGCTGTACGGTAAAGATCTTAAAGGCGGATGGCTCCGAGAATACCGGTAATGTCGGAACCGGAAACAAGCTTGCCGTGTATGTAAATGGAACGCTGACAAAGACGTATGACATTGTCATTTATGGAGATGTCAATGGAGACGGCAGCGTTTCCATCGCGGATTTTGCAAGGCTGAACCGTTATCTGCTTCATATTGTGAACTTAAATGGAGCATACTTAGAGGCAGCGGATGCAAACCGGGACGGCAAGGTTTCAATTGCAGATTTTGCCCGTATTGACCGTACCTTATTAGGTCGTGCAACAATTACACAGTAACAGAGAATATGATAAAGAGGAAATAAGAATGAAGAAAAAAATAAGCATGCTATTAGCAATCCTGCTGTTTTTTACAATGTCGGCAGTTCCGGAATTCCCGGTATATGCAGCATCGCTTTCCATTGCGGTATCAAATTCGGATTTAAAGATTGGAGATACCTGTTCCGTAACGATTACGGTTCCAAACGGAGGCTATGCACAGGTATCGCTTTCCTATGATTCCGGAGTACTTTCCACAGATGGAGGTGCGTTATTTAACATTTCCCCGAATGACAGCGGGGTATCGCAGAAGACGATCACATTTAAGGCAGTTGGCGCGGGATCAGCATCGATCTCCGCCAACTCCATTGAAGCAGTCGATGCCGATGAAAATCCGGTCAGCTATGGGGCTGCCGGGGCATCGGTTTCGGTTGCAAACGAGTCTGGAAGCAGCAACAGCAGTAACAGTAATAATAAAAATAACACAAATTCCGGAACTACCGCATCGGGTGATGGTGCTACGGCATCGGGTGACGGGAATACTGCTTCCGGGGAACAGAATGGAAATATCGATACGACAAACGGAGATAATTCCCTTTCTGTACTCAGTATTTCCGGAGGAACACTTTCGCCTGCATTTTCCTATAAGGTAACCAATTATACCGCAGAGGTGCCTTACAATGTGACAAGTGTCGCGGTTTCAGCGACGCCGAGCAATCCGTCAGCGACGGTTGTTTCCGTAACCGGAAATGAAGATCTATCAGTTGGAGCCAATACGATTACAATTATAGTAAAAGCAGGAAATGGTGTCACAGCGACGTATACGATCACAGTGACAAGAAAATCCGAAGAGGATTCGGATAACGAGGAAGATAATTCCGACGATGCAGCAGAGGATGCGGACAACGCACAGACCAGACAGTTTACGATCGGTGAAAAGACCTATACTCCGGCAGAGGAGATTCCGGAAGCTGTGGTTCCAGCGGATTTTACAGCGGCAACCGTTGCGATTGATGGAAAAGACTATGCCTGCTTAAATTATGCAAAGGCAGATATCACCCTGCTTTATATGACCGCAGAAGGCGAAGAGGGCGGCTCATTATTTATTTATAATGCAAACAATGGCTCAGCATACCCGTTTGTCCAGCTGACATCGGGAAGCCATTATATTATTGTGCTTCTGCCAGATGAAAGCATGATTCCTTCCGGCTACAGCGAATCCGCACTCCAGATTGAGGGAAAAGGACAGATTGCAGTATACCAGAAGGAAAATGCAGGAAACAGCCAGGATGTGGATAATGGTAAGAAGACAGACAGCAATTCAAACGGGAATACGGATACGGAAAATCCGGAAGACGACAACAGCCTTGGCTTTTACCAGAGTATGGAACAGATGCTTGCAGCAGCCTTTGCACCAGAGCGTGTCAGTGCCGCAGAGCTTCCATCCGGTGATTTTTATCTGTTATATGCGTTAAACGATCAGGGAGAGATGTACTGGTATCAGTATGATAATACAGAGGGAACCTATCAGCGCTATGCAAAGGAGCTTCCTTCCGTTTCCGGTGATGATGAAAATGCGGATTCCAGTCAGGATGCAGGACAGATCGCAAAGCTGAAACAGAAAAACCGTTATCTGGTTTATGGCATGATCTTTGGAGCCGCAGTGCTTCTTATCATTATCATCAATCTTCTGATTGCGCGAAAGGACAGCGAAGAAGAAGAGGACGATGATGAAGATAGCGATGATGAGGATGATGAACTCATTTTCGCAAAGGCATACCGTGGGGAAGATACGGCAGCTGACACTGCAGGAGAACCGGAAGCGGATTACGAAGAACCGGACAGCGGAGAGGAAGCAGACTACGACGAAGCAGTCAGCGAAGAGGAAGCAGACAGCAAAGAGGAAGCAGACTACGACGAAGCAGACAGCAAAGAGGAAGCAGAGGACGATCAGGAAGAGGAGTCAGAAGAAAGTCCAAAGCCGAAAGCAGTTTTTGCGGAAGAGAGCTATGAACCGGAGAATCTTGACAATACAATCAGTCTTGAAGCTGCGGTAAAAGCAATTCAGACGATGGCAATTCCGTCTGCGGATGAAGAAAAACAGTCGCTTGAGCATGCACCTCAGAGGATGCAGCCAGCTTACAAAGAAGAGAATGTCCGTGTCGAAAAAAGAAGCCGCATGGATAAATTCTTAGATAAGGGAAGAAAAAATAAATCATCCGGGGATTCGGATGACGATGAAGATTTGGAATTTTTAGACATCAAGTAAAAACAAGAGAGTGGAGGCAAAACGAGTGAAAGCATATACAGCGAAAGCAAAAAAAGCACTGGATATGGCAGCCCGTCTTTCGAAAAGCATGCACCATAATTATGTTGGAACAGAACATATTCTGGCTGGATTGTTAAAAGAAGGTCAGGGAGCAGCCGCAGAGGTGCTTTTCGCCAATCATGTTAGACTGGACCAGTTATTAAATCTGATCGAAGATTTAATCTCTCCGGGCGGGGAAACGGTTCTTTTGGAACGGGATGGTTATACGCCAAGAACCGAGCAGGTACTTTTACGCGCAGCGGATGAGGCAGAACGGTTCCGGTCAGACGAGATCGGAACAGAGCATATCCTGATCGCAATTTTAAAGGAAGGGGACTGTGCAGCATCCCGCCTTTTAAATACATTAAACGTCAATCCACAGAAAATTTTTGTGGAGCTGCTTGGCGCAATGGGTGAGGACCCGCAGAAGTTCCGTGACGAACTGAGTAAAGGAAGAAATGCAGGGCGGGGAACAACGACACCGACGCTGGATCAGTATTCCAGGGATCTGACTGCGATGGCGAGACAAAATCTTCTGGATCCGGTGATTGGAAGAAAAGCAGAAAATGACCGTGTTATCCAGATTTTAAGCAGAAGAGGCAAAAACAATCCATGTCTGATCGGAGAGCCGGGTGTTGGTAAGACCGCGGTTGCGGAAGGCATTGCACAGCGTATTGTGAATGGAACCGTGCCGGATACGGTGGCAGATAAGAGACTGATAGCTCTTGATATGTCAGGACTGGTGGCAAAATCCAAATACCGCGGGGAATTTGAAGAGCGCATGAAAAAGGTGATTTCAGAGGTTGCGGCAGCAGGAAACGTCCTGCTTTTTATCGACGAGCTGCATACGATCATCGGTGCAGGCGGTGCAGAGGGGGCGCTTGATGCCGCAAATATTTTAAAGCCAGCACTTGCGCGCGGTGAGATTCAGGTGATCGGAGCAACAACGATCGAGGAATACCGCAAATATATTGAGAAGGATGCAGCCTTAGAACGCCGTTTCCAGCCGGTTATGGTGGAAGAACCGAGTGCAGAGGAGACGGTCGGGATTTTAAAGGGGCTTCGTCCGCTTTATGAAAAGCATCATGGTGTCACGATAAATGATGAAGCACTTTCGGCAGCCGTTCATCTATCGGCAAGATATGTCAGCGATCGCTTTTTACCGGATAAGGCGATCGATCTGATGGATGAGGCAGCGGCAAGGGCAAAGCTTGGGATGATCAAAGGCTCGGATTCGGTACAGGCATTAAAGGAAGAACTTCATGATGTTGAGGATGCATTCGAGAATGCGTTAAAAGAATCCAGAATCGAAGATGCGAGAAGCTGTAAGGAAGAAAAAGAGGCACTTTTACGTAAGCTTGAAAAAGAGCAGAAGAAAAACGCAAGAAGCCGCCGGGCAAAAAATGCAGTAGTCGGAGAGGACGAAATCGCAGCAGTTGTTGCTGGCTGGACGAAAATTCCAGTGAACAAGCTGACGGAAACCGAAGCATCCAGACTTCAGAAATTAGAGTCTATTCTTCATAAGCGTGTAATCGGACAGGAGGAAGCGGTATCGGCTGTCGCTAGGGCGGTCAGACGCGGCCGTGTCGGACTAAAGGATCCGAAGCGTCCGGTTGGTTCCTTCCTTTTCTTAGGACCGACTGGTGTCGGAAAAACAGAGATCTCAAAAGCACTTGCAGAGGCTGTGTTCGGAAACGAGGAAGCAATGATACGTGTAGATATGTCCGAGTACATGGAAAAGCACAGTGTATCGAAAATGATCGGTTCACCACCAGGCTATGTCGGACATGAGGATGGCGGACAGCTCAGTGAGAAGGTGCGCAGAAATCCATTTTCCGTAATCCTGTTTGATGAGATTGAAAAAGCGCATCCGGATGTATTCAACATTCTGCTCCAGGTGCTTGATGATGGACATATTACGGATTCCCAGGGCAGAAAGGTCGATTTTAAAAACACAATCATTATTATGACCTCGAATGCCGGCGCGCAGTCGATCATCGAACCGAAGAAGCTTGGCTTTGGTGCGGTGGATGACGAGAAGCACAATTACACTATGATGAAAAACAACGTCATGGAAGAGGTAAAACGCATTTTTAAGCCGGAATTTTTAAACCGTATTGATGAGACGATCGTATTCCGTGCACTGAATCAGGATGATATGAAAAAGATCGTAACGCTTCTTGTGCGTGAGCTTGAGAAACGGTGTATGGAGCAGCTTTCGATTACGCTTGTTGTCCGTGACAGCGCAAAGCAGTATATTGTGGAGAAGGCGTATGACCGCAAATACGGTGCGCGTCCGTTAAAGCGCAAGATTCAGGACGAGATTGAGGATACCCTTGCGGAAAAGATTATAGCAGGTGAAGTAAAAGCGGAAGATACCGTAATCGTTTCTACGAAAAATAAACAAATCGTAGTGGAGCGCAAAGCATAAGGTCTTCTTCAAACGACTTGGGAACGATAAAGGCTGCTTCTATGACTGACGCGTGAACGGTAACGAAAGGTATTAATTTTCTGTGAAAATGACGGATTTGGTTTGAAATCAGAGGCTGTCTATTGTATAATTAGGATACATTCTTACGAAGGAGGAGAACAATGGCTGCAATTAGTGAATTAATTCGGACAGAGGCAGATGGAACATTAAGCTTTGGCGATTATACGTTAGGAGCAAAGGCAAAGCTTGATAATTTTGAATATGATGGAGATATCTATAAGGTAAAGACTTATAAGGACATTACCAAATTGGAACGCAACGGAATGTTTGTTTATGAGTCTGTTCCTGGTACTGCAGTAGATCATTTTAACGAGACAGAAAGCTCTGTGGAATTTCAGGTAGAAGGACCAGAGGATGCACAGATCACACTTGGCTTAGAGGAAGAGACCGAGTATGAGATCACAATTGAAGGAACCACAGCAGGAACAATGAAGACAAACCTTGGCGGCAAGTTAAGCCTGAGCGTAGAATTAGAAGCTTCTGATGTTGTTGCAATCAAGGTTGAGAAGAAATAAGTTTTCGAGAAGAAGCATACAACCATATGGCTGATAGAAGGAACCCGGCCGGTCAGGCATGGGTTCTTTCTCTATATAAGACTAGAAAGAGGAGAAAAACTATGGCAAAAGGAAAAACAAGCGTCTATTTCTGCCAGAACTGCGGTTATGAATCTGCAAAATGGATGGGGCAGTGTCCGGGGTGCCGGGAATGGAATACGTTTGTTGAGGAAGTCGTTGATAAGAAAAGCATCAGTTCATCCGGCAAGTTAAAACCAGTAGGAGAGAAAGCCGAGTCAATTCCACTTTCCAAGATTAAAGCATCCGAGGAACAGCGTACCGGAACAGGAATGAAGGAGTTAGACCGTGTGCTTGGTGGTGGAATTGTGAAGGGCTCGCTTGTCCTTGTAGGCGGAGATCCGGGAATCGGGAAATCAACACTTCTGCTTCAGGTGTGTAGGAGCCTTTCGGATAGGAAGCTTTCTGTCTTATATGTATCCGGAGAGGAATCGCTTCAGCAGATCAAAATCCGTGCAGAGCGCATTGGAAGCTTTACAGATTCCCTAAAGCTTTTGTGTGAGACGAATCTGGATACGATCCGTGAGGTGATCGAACAGGAAAAGCCACAGGTGGTAGTGGTTGATTCCATCCAGACGATGTATCATGAAGCAGTTTCCTCCGCGCCGGGAAGTGTATCCCAGGTGAGGGAGGCAACCGGAATTTTCATGCAGATTGCAAAAGGACTTGGGATTTCTATTTTTATTGTGGGACATGTGACAAAGGAGGGGGTTGTTGCAGGACCGCGTGTACTTGAGCATATGGTGGATACTGTTTTATATTTTGAAGGAGACCGGCATGAATCCTACCGTATTTTGCGTGGTGTCAAAAACCGATTTGGTTCTACCAATGAGATCGGAGTCTTTGAGATGCGGCATGAAGGACTCGTTGAGGTGGAAAATCCATCCGAATTTATGTTAAGCGGGAAGCCAAAGGATGCATCCGGTTCAATTGTTGCATGCTCCATGGAAGGCACACGGCCGATTCTGCTTGAGGTGCAGGCATTAGTCTGCCGGACATCATTTGGAAACCCAAGGAGAACAGCAACCGGAACCGATTACAACCGTGTGAATTTGCTTATGGCAGTCCTTGAAAAAAGACTTGGGATGGATCTTGGAAGCTGCGATGCCTATGTCAATATTGCAGGTGGAATCCGTATGAATGAGCCTGCAATCGACCTTGCGATTGTACTTGCAATTATGTCGAGTTACTTTGACCGGCCGCTCGATGAGAAAACGATCTGTTTTGGAGAAGTAGGACTAAGCGGTGAGGTGCGCGGAGTCAGTATGGCAGAGCAGCGTGTGCAGGAGGCAAAAAAGCTTGGATTTGAAGCGTGCATTCTTCCGCAGGTGTGCAGGGAATCCATGGCTCATATGGATGGCATTACCTTGATCGGCGTGCAGAATGTCAGGGAGGCACTTGATGTTATGAACCGCGGACAGCGGTAAAGGAAAGGAAGCTGTGGGAAATTTAAGCATTGCAAATCCGGGAAGTGTATAGTATAATATGATTTGTTGGTAAACAGACCACACAATAGAAGATAGGGGTGTAGTTCATCGGTAGAATAAGAGTCTCCAAAACTCCAGAGGAGGGTTCGATTCCTTCCACCCCTGTTA
>CAKRLN010000079.1 GCA_934359535.1 uncultured Lachnospiraceae bacterium | reverse complement strand
ACCAAATCCAGTCATCTCATGTCCTTTAAAATGTGTTAAAGAAATCAGGATGTCTGCGTCCATAAGCGCCTGACCAATTTTTGCCTCATGAACATATTCTCCATCAACTGGCACAAGTGTTTCATCCAGTCCCTTAAGTCCATCTGCAATGATGACCTGACAACCGGTTGTCATCGGAGAAAATCCATTTACATACGCAGTGTCAAGATGGTCAATTGCATTCTTGCGGCTGCCCACATATAACGTATTGCAATCTGTAAGAAATGGTTTTCCTCCACATTCCTTTACTAAATCTGCCACTACCTTTGCATAATTCGGACGCAAAAATGCAAGATTCCCATATTCTCCAAAATGAAGCTTGATCGCTGCATATTTATCCTGAAAGTCAATCTCTTTCATTCCAGCTGTAATGCAAAGCCTTCTCAGCTTCTGAAGAAGATTCTCGTTCATTGTTGTCTTAAAATCCGTATAATATACCTTTGATTTTTCCATAGCATTTCTCCTTAAAAATCGTGTAAATCATTATTCTCTATTGTACTTGATTCTGATAAAAACGTAAACCCATGATTAAACCTTAACACCTTTCAGGCAATCGTCGATCCTGCTGCCCTCGCAAGCTCGTCTGCTGCACGCTTTAACTCTGCCGCCTGCTCCTCTGTTACATTTTCCGGCTTCGTCCTTGCAACCAGCTTTTTCAAATAAGAAAGTGCCTGTTTCATTTGCCTGATCTGGCTATGATCCAGTGACTTTTTCTTTTCCTTATCATGCAGCACTGCCTCCGTTTTCCGGATCAGAATATCTGCCTGTCCTCTCGCATCAATATATGCTTTTCTTTCTCCGTCTGATGCTTCATACGCTGCCGCATCCCGAATTGCCTGCTCAATATCCGCATCAGACAAATTACTACTTGCCGTAATGGTAATCTCCTGATGCTTTCCGGTTCCAAGGTCCTTCGCTGAGACCTGTAAAATTCCATTTGCATCAATATCAAATGTAACCTCGATCTGTGGCACCCCCGCCATTGCACGTTTAATCCCGCTTAACCGGAAGCTTCCAAGCAGCTTATTGTCTCTTGCAAACTGACGTTCACCCTGAAGAACTTTAATTTCCACATTTGTCTGAAAATTTCCCGCAGTTGTAAAAATCTGGCTGTATCGGGTCGGAATTGTTGTATTCCTTTCAATAATTTTTGTTGCTACTCCACCAAGTGTCTCAATAGAAAGTGATAATGGTATAACATCCATAAGAATGATCTCAGCCGCATTCGAACCAGCCATTAAAGCCCCGCCAAGCTTTCCCCCCTGAATTGCTGCACCAAGTGCTACACATTCATCTGGATTTAACGTCTTTGACGGTTCCTTCCCTGTCAGTTTTCTCACCTCGTCAACAACAGCTGGAATTCTTGTTGATCCTCCGACTAGAAGTACCATTCCAAGCTCTGAAGCTGCAATTCCAGCATCATTTAATGCCTGTGTAACCGGTCCGCTTGTCCTCTCCACAAGATCATGCGTCAATTCATCAAATCGGTCTCGTGTCAGTGTCATTTCCATATGCTTCGGTTCACCTTTTACTGTTGTAATAAATGGAAGTGTAATATTTACGGTAGAAGAACTTGATAATACCTTTTTTGCTTTTTCTGCTTCTTCTCTTACCCTCTGCATGGCCGCTGTATCTTTTCGCAGATCAATTCGCTCAAGCCTCTGAAATTCCGACACCATATAATCCGCAATCCGCGCGTCAAAATCATCTCCGCCAAGATGATTATCTCCTGCTGTCGCAAGAACCTCGATCAAATTGTCCCCTATTTCAATAATCGATACATCAAATGTTCCACCGCCAAGATCATAAACAAGGATCTTCTGAGGCATTCCATGATCAAGACCATAAGCAAGTGCCGCAGATGTCGGCTCATTAATGATACGAAGCACATTGAGTCCTGCAATTCTTCCTGCATCCTTTGTTGCCTGACGTTGTGCATCATTAAAATATGCCGGAACCGTAATCACAGCATCTGTAACCGGTTCTCCGAGATAATTTTCTGCATCCTTTTTCAGTTTTCGGAGAATCATTGAAGAAATCTCCTGAGGACTGTATAATTTGCCATCAATTTTTGCCCGGAAATTACTCCCCATCTCTCTTTTAATAGAAAAAAAAGTACGCTCTGTATTCACTGCTGCCTGGCGCTTTGCCAGATCTCCAACTAATCGTTCCCCTTCTTTACTGAAAGCCACCACCGATGGCGTTGTTCTTGACCCTTCTGTATTTGTGATCACTACCGGCTGATCATTCTCCAATACTGCAACGCAGCTGTTTGTTGTTCCAAGATCGATTCCAATTACTTTCCCCATGAAAGTGCCTCCTGCTGATTTCTTTTTCTGCAATCCGAATAATAGACCACATCTTTCTATTTACACTATCCCCAGAGAATTTTGAAGTCAAGCAATGTACCTGATATTTCATATATTATTTAGATTTATAACAGAAAATTTTTACGACTTACAAAAATACGGCATCCCAGCCACACAAAAAGCAGCCGGAATACCGTATCATATATATCATTATTTTGTTGTGTCGGTTGCACGGATCTTATCACGCACTCTTAAAATCATAGATGGGCTTACAGAGAGCTCATCAAATCCCATCTTAAGGAAGGTCTCTGTCAGCGTTGTGTCTGCTCCAAGTTCTCCACAGATTCCTACCCAGCAGCCACCCTTATGACCATTTTCTACTACCATCTGAAGCATCTTTAAGATTGCCGGATGATGGGAGTCATAGATGTTATCAAGCTTCGGATTCTGTCTGTCAATCGCCAATGTATACTGTGTCAGATCATTTGTTCCAATTGAGAAGAAATCAACTTCTTTAGCAAGCTCTTCGCTCATCATGACCGCCGCCGGTGTCTCAATCATTATCCCGATTTCACAGTCCTTATACGGAACGTTCGCTTCGTCTAATTCGGCTTTTACCTCTTTGATAATTGCCTTGATCTGTTTTACTTCATTTACAGAAATAATCATTGGGAACATAATTGAAATCGTTCCATAATAGCTTGCACGGTACAATGCACGCAGCTGTGTCTTAAAGATCTCGGTGCGGTCCAAGCAGATGCGGATCGCACGATATCCCATTGCAGGGTTTTCTTCCTTATCCAGATTAAAGTATCCAACCTGCTTATCTGCTCCAATGTCCAATGTACGGATAATAACCTTTTTTCCTGCCATATTTTCTGCAACGGTACGGTATGCTTTAAACTGTTCTTCCTCAGTTGGATAATCATCAGATTCCAGATACAAAAATTCACTTCGGAATAATCCAATTCCACCTGCATCATTTGCAAGTACAGATGCAACGTCCGATACTCCTCCGATGTTGGCATAGAGGTTGATCTTCTTTCCATCCAGTGTGACATTCTCTTTGCCCTTCAACTCCTGAAGAAGACGTTTTTTCTCATCTTCTTTCTCTTTTTTGACCTTGTATTCTTCTAAAACAGACATCGTCGGATCGATGATAATTTTTCCTTCGAAGCCATCAACAATGCCCATTTTTCCATTCACATCATCCGGATAATCCACACCGATCAATGCCGGAATATTCATGGTTCTTGCAAGAATTGCAGTATGGGAATTGGTAGATCCATGTCTTGTAACAAAAGATAATACCTTTGATTTATCAAGCTGTACGGTTTCACTTGGTGCAAGGTCATCTGCAAGCAGGATCACTGGTTCATCGGAATTAATTCCCCCGGCACCATTTCCTTGCAGAATTGTAATCAGGCGATTGGAAATATCCTTAACGTCTGCTGCACGCTCTTTCATATAATCATCATCCATCGATGCAAACATCTCTGCAAAATTATCTCCTGTACTTGCTACAGCAAATTCTGCATTTACTTCCTGACTCTTAATCATGTTCTGAATTGACTCCACATAATCAAGATCATCCAACATCATCTGATGCACTTCAAAGATTGCAGCATTAACTTCTCCAACCTCTTTTAATGCCTTTTCATATAAGCCTGCTAACTGCTTTTTTCCTTCTTCTCTGGCATCCTCAAAACGTTTGATCTCTCCATCGATATCTGTAATCTTTGTTCTTTTTACAACATTTTCCGTCTTGTTATATACGGATAATCTTCCAATTGCAATTCCACTGAAAACACTTTTTCCCTGAATTACCATTGATTTCTCCTTCCTTCTTCCCAACGACTTGATGATAGTGAAAAATGTCTGCTGCCAGGTACTGACAGCAGATACATTTTTCCGTGATTGATGTAAACCGACTATAGGATATTAGAGATTTTCCTCTAAAAATTTGCTGAGTGCTTTGATGGCTTCGTCTTCCTTTTCACCATCTGTTTTTAAGGTAATCTCCTGACCGCATTTTACGCCAAGACTCATTACACCAAAAATTCTTTTTGCATCAACCTCTTTTCCATCCTTTGCAATTGTTACTGCACAAGGAAAAGCTGCTGCCTCCTTTACGAATAATCCTGCTGGTCTTGCATGGATTCCCATCTCATCTTTGATTGTGTAAGTAAATTCTTTCATTTTGTATTCCTCCTGTTTTCTTAAATTCTTTTTTATTTTAATAATTACATTTTATAATTACAATACTGCTTTTAAATTTTTATTGCGCATCCTTTTTTATAAATCCAAGCATAACCGCTGTAATGACTGAACCAATCAGCCATGACACAATATACATAAGTGGATTTCCAACGGTTGCAAATACGAAGATTCCACCGTGAGGAGCCATCAGCGTGCATCCAAAGAATGCAGAAAGTAATCCGGCAACACCGGCTCCTACCATGGTGCATGGAATTACATGTGCAGGATCTGCTGCTGCAAATGGAATTGCACCCTCTGTAATAAAGGAGCATCCCATTACAAGGTTTGATACCTTTGAGTTGCGTTCTGCTTCTGTAAATTTCTTTGGGAAGAACTGACAGGCAAGTGCAATACCAACTGGTGGAACCATACCACCTACCATAATTGCTGCCATTGCAATATAACATGCCTGTACTGCTGGATCAGAAGACTTTGCACCATCTGCCATCATCTGGGAAGCAGTTGCTAACATTCCACTACCAAAAACATATGCTGCCTTATTAATTGGGCCTCCCATATCAATTGCCATCATTGCACCTAAAATAAGTCCAAGCAGTGTAATCATTCCAGCGTCTGATAATGCCGTTAACATACTACTAAGACCGGTATTGATCAGACCAATCAATGGGTTGAAAATAAAGCACATTAAAACACTGATAATAAAAATACCACCAAGTGGATAAATCAATGTTGGTTTAATTCCGTCTAAGGCTGCTGGAAGCTTGCTGCAGATCTTCTTTAAGGAAAGAACAATAAAACCAGCAAGGATTCCAGCAAGGATTCCACCTAAGAAACCGGAAACTGTATTACCACCATCCGCTCTCTGAAAAGCAAAATCTGCAATAAACTTCTGAAAACCGCTTGTCTGATCTGCCCATCCATAGGCTGTTACAAGAGCATTACCACTAGAAGCTAAGAGTCCACCAGTAAAACCAACTGCAAGACCCGGTCTATCTGCAATCGAATATGCAATATATCCGGCAAGCACCGGAACCATCATGTTCATCGCAAGTCCACCACTGTATTTAAAGAAGGCAGACAATGGAGTACAGGAACCAAATGCTGATCCACCTGTTGCGCCATAACCCATCAGGGTATCAATCAGAAATGCCAGAGCCGTCATAATACCGCCACCGATAACAAACGGAAGCATATGGGATACACCACTCATCAGATGTGTATAAGCCTGATGACCAATACCACCAGAAGCCTTTGCTTCTTCCTTTGTTCCCTCTCCGGAAGCTTTATATACCGGTGCATCTCCGCTTACCGCTTTCTTTAACAATGACTCCGCTTTATTAATTCCATCTGCGACCTTACATTCAATCAACTTTTTACCATTAAAGCGTTCCATCGGAACCTTGGTATCTGCTGCTACAATGATGCATTTTGCATTCTGGATTTCTTCATCTGTAACAACATTTTTCGCACCACCGGAACCACGGGTTTCTACTTTGATGGAAATTCCCATCTCTGCCGCCTTTTTCTCAAGTGCCTCTGCTGCCATATACGTATGTGCAATTCCAGTTGGACACGCAGTGACTGCAAGAACCTCTATTCCTTTCGGTGCTTCTGCCTGCACTGATTTTTCTTCCTTTTCATCTTTATCAGATTCGGCCTGATCGATCACTGCTAAAAACTCATCGACTGTTTTTGCATTGCGAAGACTTGCTGTAAATGCTTCGTCCATAAGAAGAACTGACAATTTACTCAGTACATCAAGATGTACATTATCTTTTGTGTTTGGTGCCGCAATCAGAAATACCAGATTGACCGGAGCACCATCTAAAGAATCAAAATCAACTCCATCTGGAAGAACCATTGCTGCAAGACCAGGTCTTATTACCGCATCTGATTTACAATGCGGTATTGCAATTCCCTCACCAATTCCAGTTGTTCCCTCTTCTTCTCTTGCGTATACACCCTTTCGGTATGTCTCCACATCATTAATCTTTCCACTTTTAGCCATAAGATCAACCATCTGGTCTAAAAGATCTTTTTTTCCGGTGGCTGAGCCGCCCAGCTGAATACTTTCAGCCGCAAGTAAATCTTTAATTCTCATAATTTGTGCCCCCCTTATCTTAAAATAAATGTTTACATTTATCTAACAAAGCCTGCACATCGGCTTTTGTTGCAAGTTCCTCGGAAAAAGCACTTGCACTTCCCGTGCATACACCCATTTTAAATGCTTCCCCGTAATCCTTTGTTGCTAAATATCCGGCAATAAATCCCGCAACCATGGAATCACCAGCTCCAACTGAATTCTTCAGTTCACCCTTCGGAGCCTCCGCACGGAATTCCTGCCCATCTTCTGTAACAAGAACAGCACCATCACCAGCCATTGAAATCAACACATTTCTTGCTCCCTTTTCCTGAAGCTTCTTTGCGTATTTTACAACATCGTCTTTTTCTGTAATTGTTACACCAAAAATTTCTCCAAGTTCATGGTTGTTAGGTTTGATTACAAATGGATGATATGGCAGGACATTGACAAGAAGATCTTTCGTTGCATCTACTGCAATATCTAACTTCTTATTCTGAAGATGCTTCATAATATCCATGTACATAGATTCCGGCATTACCGAAGGAATACTTCCTGCAAGAACTAACACATCCCCATCCTGAAGCAGATCAAGCTTCTCGTACAGCTTTTCAATATCCTTTTCCTCGATTGCCGGTCCCATTCCATTAATCTCAGATTCTTCATTAGAACGAAGCTTTACATTAATTCTTGAAACTCCCTTTTTAACATGAATAAAGTCTGCCTTGACCCCTTTTTCCTCTAACAATCTGCAGATTTCATCCCCGGTAAATCCAGCCATAAAACCAAGTGCAGTATTATCATATCCTAGATTCTTCAATACCATTGAAACATTGATTCCTTTTCCTCCAGGATAAATAATTTCATCAACAGTACGATTTACAACTCCTGTTTTAAAATCCTTCACCGTTACAATGTAATCAAGTGATGGGTTAAATGTTACGGTATAAATCATTTATTTAACCTCCTTTATATTTTTATATTTTTTATATGTTTTTGAATTTAACTCCGTTGTAATAATGGTAGCATTATCAAATTCTGCAAATTTTACACTAGATATTCTTGAAAATTTACTGCTGTCTGCCAAAACAAAGCATTCCTTGCAATTCTGCATGGACTTTTTCTTTACCATTGCCTCTTTTACCTCCGGAGTGGAAAATCCTTTATCGATACTGATTCCATTTGTTCCCCAGAATCCCTTAGTGAAATTATATTTGTCTAACGTCTCAACTGCTTCTTCTCCAACAATTGCTTCTGTTGTAGATTTAAATTCCCCACCAAGAATGTATACACAAAAACCAAGATCTGATAATTTTTTTGCATGCGTAATTGCATTCGTTACAAATATAGTCTGTCTCGTTTTAATATAATCAATCATTAGCTCCGTCGTTGTTCCTGCATCGAGATAGACAAAGTCATTTGGTCCAATTAATGATGCTGCATACTTCGCAATCCGAACCTTTTCATCTGCATTCAAAGCTTTTCGGTTCATTACATTTTCATCGATGGTGTTATACACTGTACTTTTTGCAATTGCACCACCATGTACCTTTGTCAAAAAACCCTGTAAATCCAGTTGATTTAAATCACGGCGAATCGTCGATTCCGATGCTTCAAGCTTTTCCATCAACTGATGTACCGTGACACTTCCTTCTTGTTCCAGTAAGGATAAAATACTGGAATGTCTGTCTTCTGTTAACATTTATATTCACGACCCTTCACATTCCGTCAAAATCATTCATCTGATACTTTGATTATAAATTTATAACCCTTTTTAGTCAATCAAAAACCGCCAAAATCATTCACAATTTTGACGGTCTATTTTTGTATATTATTTCCATATACTTCTTATTCAATTTTGCGAAACCACTGGAAAAGCTATTCCTGGTTTTTCCAGAAGTCCACCGGTTCATAGGTTTTCAATTCCGCTAAAAAGCCTTTTTGCTGCAGCTCCTCCTGAATCTGATCGAGTGTTTCTTCCTCTTCTGCTGTAACTGTATGATAATGATATCCACTTGTAACATTCATAAGTGGTGCAGATTTTCCCTCTGCAATTTCCTTCAGATATTTCTGTACGTCTTTACGGTTCTTGATTCCAAGATCCGCACGAATTACTCCATAAACTTTATGATATACAAAAACATCCTGCACAACAGCACCAAAATCCACGAATGTATACAGCTCATCAATCATCTGCTCTGTTGTATGATATACTTTGAAAATACGGCTTGCCCCACACTTTGTCTGAAGCAGATATCCCCGGTTCGTTGATATAATATCATTTTTAGCAGCTCGCAAAAGTGCAATATCCTGTACAATAACCTGACGGCTCACTTCAAATATATCTGCAAGCTTTTCTCCTGAAATAGCTGATTTATTTTTATTTAAAATTGCAAGTATTTCTTTTCTTCGGTCTTCCCCATTTATCATGTTTCTACACCATCCTTCCATGGATTTTCAAAACAGTATCACTGCTTCATAAATTCCCTGAACATCAATCATTTTATCAAAGGTTCTATACTACGTCAAGAAACAGATACATCTGTCATACATATGTCTTGACAGTAGAAAAGAGAAAAGAAAAACCTCTAAGTAATGCTTAGAGGTTAAAAAGGTGACTGACGGATTTGAACCGACGATCAGGGAGTTGCAGTCCCACGCCTTACCACTTGGCTAAGTCACCCTATTATATTTTATGCTCCACTTTAAGAACATATACTTTCTTTATAAAAGAAAACTCCCCGAGTAGGGCTCGAACCTACAACAACTCGGTTAACAGCCGAGTGCTCTACCATTGAGC
>CAKRLN010000078.1 GCA_934359535.1 uncultured Lachnospiraceae bacterium | reverse complement strand
CCATAGCATCTCCAAATGCACCGACACCAGGAAGGATAATACGGTCTGCATCGAGAATTTCCTTAAAATTTCTTGTTATCACGCACTCCTGTCCCATTGAAAGAAGTGCCTTCTCCACACTTTTTAAATTGCCAGCATTATAGTCAATAATTGCGATCATCTGTCTGTCTCCTACTCCATGCCAAGTTCTTTCAGTTTCTGTTTGATCTGTCTTGTATATTCATCCCTGTCCTTTAAGGAATAAAGCTTCTGTGCTTCATCCACACTCATCTGATAATCATTCTGCAGCGCTGTCTGGATCAACGACTCTACCTGATTCAATTCATCCGCACAGCCTTTCTGGGATGCCTCATCATAATTCAGATGATATCTTCCTTCTGCACAGATCAATGCATCGAGCGCTTCATCATGACGTCCGTTTTTATGGAAAACAAGATACGAATCATATTTACCTGATACTCTTGCAAGCAGTTCTGTCTGATCATAAAGCTCTTTGTCGGATTTTCTTATGGAAAGACCGGACAGCTTCTTATATGAATTGGTATAATCGCCCGAAGTATAAAGCTTCTTTGCTTCCGATACATCACTCTGGTAAGATGTCAGATTCGTTCCTGCCAACACAAGAACAAGCACGGAAAGAACCATGACAAAGATCAGAATCACCGGAATCTTCGGAAGTGGCGGGGTATTATCCGGTTCCTTTGGTTTTTTCTCCTTCTTTGGCTTTGGAGGCTTCGGCTTTTTCTCTTTCTTAGGCTTTGGTTTTTTTTCTTTTTTCGGTTTCTTTTCTTTTTTCGGTTTCTCTTTTGCAGCCGGAGCCTTCTCTGATTCTTCAAGCTCTCTTAAAATCTGTGCATTCTCATCGGATAATTCCTGAATGTCGACCTGCTTTGGCTCTGACAGTGTAACCGTATCATCCTCCTCTTCCTCATTCTCCCCAAACAAAAGCTTGGAAAGCTTCGCAAAAATCCCCGGTTTCTTCTCTGTAGAATCCGAATCCTTTTCTTTTTTCATTCGTTTTTTCTTTTCCTTTTTCGGTTTTTTTTCTGGAATTTTTTCCTCTTCGGATGTGCCTTCGCCAAGGTCTTTTGATGCCGTTACTGGATTCTGCTCCATCTCTTTCTTGGCAAAATCCCCGATTGCGTCCTCTTCCCCTGCTGCAGCATTTTCCTTATCATCAAGCAATTCCTTAATATCAGAAAGCTTTCCATCTCCAGACAGGATATCTAAGATATCCCGGCTTCCATTTCCAGAAAGATCCGGTTCTCCGCCATCCTCTGGCTTTTCTGCCTCTTTTGCTTCTTTTACTTCTTTGGGCTTCTCCATGCGTGCCTTTAAGCCATCGATCAGATCCTGCATATCATCCGGCTTTGGTTCTTCTTTTTTTTCTGCCTGCGGTTTCTTTTCTTCCGGTTCTTTTGGCAGTTCCTGCTCTTTTGGCACGGGCTTTGCCTCCGGTTTTTCTGGCTCTTTTCTTTCTTTTTGTGTTTCTGCTTTCTTTTCTGCTTCTTCTGCTTTCTTCCTGGCACGCTCTGTTGCCTGCAGCTTTTCCCTAAGCTCATCCTCCTGCGTATAACGCGGTCTTGCTTTTCTTCGCTCGTCTGCCTGAAGCTCCATCTCAAATTCATGCAGGTAATCGGAATCTTCCTCAGAATTCAGTTCCTCTTCGAATTCCTTTAAAAATTCATTCTCCGGTGTACGCTTTTTTTCGTTTTTATTTTCTGGCTTTTTTTCCTCAGTATCCTCCGGTTTTTCCTCATCTGCCACAATATTTAACAGCGTATCCAGATAATCCTCTTCCTTATTCTTCATGGTCATTCTCCATTCTGCTTTTCTAAAATGTCTTCCCATATGGGATTTCTGAAATGATCATTGTCTATTTTGTTCTGGCACTTTGGAATCTTCAAAAGGGATGTGATGATTCCAGACATCACATCCCTCTCCATTGTGTCAGTGTCTATTTGTTCCTGTTCTGGTCAATCAGCTTGTCAATCGCATCAACTAACTGTCCTAACTCCGGCTTTGTCAGCTGTGCATCTGCACCAAGCTGCTCACCCTTACGCTTCATTTCCTCATTGACAAGAGACGAGAAGATGATAAGTGGGATTGACTTCATTTCCTCATCCGTCTTCACAAGCTTCGTCAGTCTGTGTCCATCCATCTGCGGCATTTCGATATCTGTAATAATACAATCAACCTTATCTGCCACGTTGCCCGCTTTCTTCATCTCGCAAAGCTTATCCCATGCTTCCTTACCATTGGTCGTAACAATCAGATGTGTATAACCTGCTTTCTTCAGACAATCCGTCAAAAGCTTGCTTAGAAGTGCAGAATCCTCTGCGATCAGAATTGGTGAATCACATCTTGCACGCTCCTGCATCTCCTCCACATCATTCACACGAAGACCTGTCTCCGGGCTGATTCCTGCAACGATCGATTCAAAATCCAGAATGAGTACAAGCTTATCGTCCATTTTAATGACACCGGTAGAAACACTTGCATCCTGTGCATTGATCGTTGAATCTGGCTTGATGATGGATTCCCAGGAAACACGGTGGATTCCAATCACCTGATCTACATGAAATGCGATATTTAACTTATTAAAATTGGTAATGATGAATAATCCGTCTCCCTCTGAATCTTCTGGAAGTCCCAAAGATCTCTTCAGATTGATTACCGTGATCATCACATCCCTTGGCATGAAAATGCCTTCCACACTCGGATGGGCATTTGGAACCGGAGTTACCGGCTGATATTGTAAAATTTCCCTGATCTTGGCAACATTAATACCATAATGGTTATTCCCCAATGTAAATTCGAGTATCTCTAACTCATTTGTTCCTGACTCTAAAAGAATATTTGTATCCATTACTATCTCCTCCCGCTTCTTATCCTGTTGTATATTTATATTATAGCTGAATCTCTTTCTGGGCTCCATTCACCTTCACAAAAAGCTCTCCTGAGCCTTCTGTTGTGCTGTCCGGCACGGCAAAGAGAAGCACATTCTCGATTGTCTGTCCTGCTCCGATGCTTCCCTGATAGGTTGAAAAATCATTTGGGAGAATCGTAAGCTCTGCAAAAGCCTCCGTCTCTCCTGTTTTTACGGAAAATTCCGGTCCATAGCTTAAGCTGTCTATCGCAACTGCATCCGCACCCGGATTGGTTACGGTAAATTTCATGACCAGATAAAGCTTTCCTGCCGGTGCTGTAACAGAGTAAGCGTCATCTGTCTGATAGGTGCCCATAAGCTCTGCGCCTGTAAGGGATACGTTAAGGTCACTGCCATGACCGATTGCTTCCGCCAGGCTGATCTTATCCGTCTGGCCAGCCGGCTGTGTCTCCCCGCCTTCAGTGGTCTGGCTGTCCGTATTTCCGGTATTATCCTGCTGCTTTTCCGTTGTCTGTGTGGATTCCGGTTCCTGTGCCTTTTGCTGTTCTTCTTCCGAAGGTGGATTCGTCATGCCATCCTTCTGATAAGTATTATATTTTGCAAGTGCATGCGCTGCATACTGGACGATGATATCCTGTTCCTCATCCGTCAGCTCGTACATCTGGGTTCCACAGCCGCCAAGCAGACACATGGATGAAACAGCCGCTGCCACCAGCGTTAATTTCCATTTCTTCATATTGTATCCTCGTTACGATTCTTCGATTACCCCCTGGTAATCCCTTGTATCTTATGTTATCACATTTTATGCATTCCCGCAACGTCAACCGACAGAATTTCCCTTCGTTTTCACTTATTTCGTTGCTGTTCACACTACAGTGTGACCAGCAACCTTATTTCAACTCTAATTCCATCCAGAATTCGACACCATCGGTATGATTGACTGCCCCACATTGTTTATGGAAAGAATCCATGATTGCCTTAACGATTGAAAGCCCAATTCCACTTCCTCCATATTCTCTCGTTCTTGCCTTATCCACCTTGTAAAACTTGATCCAGATCTTATCGAGATCCTCCTCCGGAATCGGTTTTCCAGTATTAAACACGCTGATTCGCACATTTTCCCCGCGTATGCTGTAACGGACATCAATACGCTTTTCCCCTTCTGCATGATTCATCGCATTGCTGATGTAATTCGTGATCACTTCTTCCACCTTAAACTCATCGCCCCAGACATAAACCGGTCCATTCTGATAAAAGTTAATTGTAATCCCCTGCTGTGCAGCAAGTATGGCAGACGCATTGATGACTCCCTGGATCAGCTCCGTCATATCAAAACGATCCATCTCCACAACATCGTTTCCAAATTCCAGCTGGTTTAACGTAAGAAGCTTCTTCACCATCCGGTTCATCTTACCGGTCTCATCCATAATGACCTCGCAGTAAAAATCCCGACTCTCCTCATCGTCATTGATACATTCCTGAAGCCCCTCTGCATAGCCCTGAATCAACGCAAGCGGCGTCTTTAATTCGTGCGAAACATTTGACAAAAATTCCTTGCGCATCTCATCGATCTGCTCCTTCTTCTCAATGTCCTGCTGCAATTCATTGTTCGCCCGCTTCAGTTCGGAAATTGTCTGTTCAAGCGTCTCGGAAAGCTCATTCATGCTGCTGCCAAGCGCATCAATCTCCATTGTTGTCTGCTTTCCCGGATGATATTTCGCCTCGAAATCAAGCTTGGTCATTTTTCTTGAAAGCTCCGAAAGCTCCATAATCGGTCTTGAAATGCTGTTTGAAACAATTACGATCACTACAAAGCTCACAGCAAGTGCGATCAGTCCGATATATTTGAAAAACGTATTGGTAATCTGCGCACTTTCCCGGATGCTTTCAAGTGCAGTCTTCATATAGATTGCGCTTCCATCATCCAGCCTGCCCCAGAGTGCCAGATACTCGGAATCCATCCGGCTGTCCTTCTGTCTTTCGATGGAAAATTTCTTATTCGTCTCAAGTATCTCACTTTCCCCTGACGCCGTTCCAAACATCATGTCATTAAGCTGCATCTGAAGCAGCTGTGAGTTATTCGTGGAAGAGCGGATGATCGTCCGATCCTGTCCGATTACGATCACGATAATATTTCCTGTCGTACAGATTTTTTCAAACGGAACATCAAACTGTTCAGAATCAAGTGTTCCATCCTCCGCCGCCTTATTAATCGTCCGGTACCCTTCCGAAAGCTCATTTTGTTTATTCAGCATATAATACCGTTCCAGAAACGTATTATTTAAAAACCAGCAAAGGATGACCGCTCCTGCGACAAGGCAGATCATCGTAAGAATCAGCTGTGCCGATAACGACTTCTTTTTTTTCATATGTGTTCCCCATTTCCTATGATGATTTATTTTTGTAATGCAAGCATACAGGCTGCTTCTATGATTGACGATTGAACTGTAGTTAGTATACCATATATTTGTGTAATTTTTATGGCTTTGTATGGAAGTTCTGCACAAAATCAGCTATAATTGAAATTGTTCACAGGTTTCCTGTAAACAGTTCCAATCAGTAAACAACAGGAGTGTTCGAATATGTACAGAGTCGAAGGATACGAATTTGAAGAAGAAGAAGCCTATGAGAAAGCAAAGCTTGAGGCTGACGGTGTCCGTTATATCAAAGAACGCCTCCATATGGATAATCCGGAGGCTGTTTTTAAACTTTATGACCAGATGGTGCGTGAAGAAATGTTCTCCACGCCGGTCGGCATGGGATTTCTCGCTGAGCTGCAGGATTACCTTTACACAAGTCCTGCCATTGTAAAGGACGAGGTTCGTCCGATCACAGTGCACGCACCAGAACCCGTTTTGTCCGAGCGGGAGCGTAAGCGCGAGGTTGCGCAGAAGCGGAAAAATATTGACAGGCGGGAACGGGCTGCTGCCGAGAAATGGAAGGCGGAGCACAAAAGTCCCCTACTTGACCGCTACCGCAAAAAATACCACATTGCACTCTTTTTCTCCATTGTGCTTGCTGTGATCGTAATTGGCATGTTTGCAATTACCTATATCAGTGGAAGAAGTGTGAATATCTTAAATTACGAAAATGCACTGATCAACAAATACGAAGCCTGGGAGAATGATTTAAATGAAAGAGAACAGGCACTGGATAAACGGGAAGCTGCTCTTGACTTAGAAACGGAGGCAGACTAAAGCATGGATAAATTAAAAATTTTAGTAGTAGATGATGAAAGCCGCATGAGGAAGCTGGTGCGCGACTTTTTAGTACGTCAGAATTTTGAGGTAGTGGAAGCTGGCGATGGAGAAGAAGCCCTCGATATTTTTTATAATGACCGGGAAATCTCCCTGATCATATTGGATGTCATGATGCCAAAAATGAACGGCTGGGAGGTCTGCCGGGAAATCCGTGAGACATCCAAGGTTCCAATCATCATGCTCACCGCAAAAAGTGATGAAAGTGACGAGCTGATGGGCTTTGACCTTGGTGTGGACGAATATATTTCCAAACCGTTTTCTCCAAAAATCCTTGTTGCAAGGGTGGACGCCATTCTGCGCCGCACGAATAAAATCGGGGAAGCTGCCGAAAACATCTCAATCGGCGGTATCCTTCTTGACAAAACAGCACACCAGGTTACCATTGACGGCAATCCGATCGAATTAAGCTTTAAGGAATTTGAGCTTTTAAGCTATTTCATGGAAAACGAGGGCATTGCCCTCTCCCGCGATAAAATTCTAAACCATGTATGGAATTATGATTATTTCGGCGATGCCAGAACAATCGATACCCATGTCAAAAAGCTCCGCAGCAAAATGGGAAGCAAAGGTGATTATATCAAGACAATCTGGGGAATGGGCTATAAATTCGAAGCCACAAAATAGAAAAAAGCTGTGTCCGGGGATTCCGGTACACAGCTTTTCCTGTTATTATTTGTCTTTTTCCATAATCACGCCGGTACGGTAGCAGGTAATGAGTTCCTTTAGCTCCGCAATGCGCTCCCGCATTTTCTTTCCATTGTCCGTATCTCCGACAAGCGTCCTCCTGTCGGTAAGCTCAACGGCCTCGCGCTTCGATACAATGTCAATCTCCTGACTTACCGCAATCTCCTTTGATACAAACGGCTCATGTGCTGTAAGCGTAAGTCCATAAGAGTTAAAGATTAACGTATAACCTGCAATCCCTGTCTCCCTGCGATATGTTTTCGAAAAACCGCCGTCAATGACAATTACCTTTCCACCACATTTGACCGGCTGTTCTCCTGCCATACGATGCACCGGAACGTGTCCGTTTATGATATGTACATGTTCTCCGGAAAGCCCGAACTCCGCAAGCACACGGTCAGCAGCTTCCGGCTGTTCAATAAAACGGTAGTATGGATTTTTGTATTCCTTTTTCATTTCCTCATCATCCAGATAATACCGCTCAAAGGTTGCCATCTTATGTCTGCCATAGAGCGGCGAATCCGGTGCTGTCCAAAGATACCACAGAATATCCTTGCACCGCTCACGTTCTTCCTTATCCACTGCAAAATATGCCTGTCTGACGCAGGATTCCAGTTCATCATACAATGCTTTTCCACTGTACTCCCTGCCCAAAATACGCACCTTTGTAAAACTTCCATCCTCATTCATCGGTACACAGCCATGAAAAAGCAGATTGCCGTTAAACACCTTGTAGAGACTGCCTTTTTTTAACATCAGCTCCATATGACGCTGCAGCTTCTCACAGTGGCGGAAGGAGGTGCGGAGCCTGTTCATCACATCATGCTCTGCCTCTGTCAGCTCATACGGATGCTCCCAGTCTACCGTCGGAAAGCTTGTATCCTTCATTTTATAATTCTTTCCATCAATGCAGACGGTTCCCTTCTCAGGGTCAATCTGCTCCAATAAAGCACGGTCTTCCATTCCAAATTCTGGATATTTATGGATTAACTGTCCCTCCAGCTTAAACTTGATCACCATGATCGCTTTATGCATTTTCTTTGTGATCTCTGTCTCCATATCCGTGCTTGCATGACATTCCTTTGTCACATAGCACTCACACAGATCATCCTTATAGGTTTCCATCGCAAAGGTTGCAAGCGGAAGCATATTGATTCCATAGCCCTCCTCTAAAAGATCCAGATTTCCATAGCGCAGGCTGTTGCGGATTACACTTGCGATGCATGCAAGCTGGCCTTTTGCTGCCCCCATCCATAGAATATCATGATTGCCCCACTGAATATCAAGAGAATGATATTCGCAGAGTCTGTCCATAATCAGATGTGCCCCGGAACCACGGTCATAAATGTCCCCGATAATGTGAAGCCGGTCAATAACAAGCCGCTGGATTAATTCTGCAAGTGCAACAATAAAATCCTCCGTATTACCCAGCTCTACAATCGTATCCACAATGGATTCATAGTAAGCCTCTTTATTCAAGACCTCTGGCTTTTCTGTAATCAGTTCCTCAATCACATATGCATAATCTGCTGGCAGTGCCTTACGTACCTTCGACCTTGTGTATTTTGATGAAACGGTCTTGCATACCTCGATCAGACGGTAAAGTGTGATCTTAAACCAGTTATCCATATCCGCTTCCTGTCTTTTGACAAGCTCCACCTTCTCACGCGGATAATAGATGAGCGTTGCAAGCGCCGATTTGTCTGAATTGCTAAGCGTATGCCCAAACACATCATCGATCTTCTTCTGGATCGCACCGGAGCCATTCTTCAGCACATGGGAAAATGCTTCATATTCCCCATGGATATCTGACATAAAATGCTCTGTTCCCTTTGGCAGATTTAAAATCGACTGTAAATTAATAATCTCCGTCGATGCTTTTCCAATTGTCGGATACATCTCAGAAAGCTGTTCGAGATAACGTAATTTTTCTTTTTCCAATTTCTATTCCTCCCATAGACCAATGGTGGATATCCTGACCCCTAAATCGAATATCTGCTTGTATCAGCTTACCACCTTTTCGTCATTTTGCCAAGGATGTGCATGAAATGAGAACGTTTTCGCATGTTTTTTCCGAAATACACCACACATTTTCCTGCTGCTTCTTGTTCTCCATCATCAACTATGCTACACTGGATTTTAAGAAATATCACCAAGTCAGGAGGAATCCTCATATGAAAAAAATCATCAATCAGATCGCGCGCTACAGCTTTGGCGCCATGCTGCTTTTTCTTTTGCTTACGCTTGCATGCGCTGGAAATTCCGAAAATAAAGTAGCAGAGTTCGTCTTTCCGATCGCATTCATCTTATTTATGATTGCAATTATGCTGACGTTCTCTACTTACATTACCCACCTGTTCTGGATGCTTGCGGAAGAGCCATGTGCCTTCCCGGTAAAGCAGTGGCTTCTTTCCAGCATAGGCTTATCCATTGTTCTTACCGCATTCCTGTTCTTCCAGGGCAGCTCAATCCTGCGCATCCTTGGTTCAATTGTTTTTTGTTTCGCGGTCACGGGCTTCTCTGAGATCGGGAAATACGTATTCCAGTGGACGTTGGATCAGAACTGATTGAAATGCTTCTATATTTTTATTGATTTAAGCCCACAAAAAATTTATACAATATCCATTCTTATTTCATCAATAATACTTTTATCTCTTAACTTGTGAATTTCAGTTCGTGTGATAA
>CAKRLN010000077.1 GCA_934359535.1 uncultured Lachnospiraceae bacterium | reverse complement strand
CTTCTGCAAAGCAGTAGCGGCATGCAAGGTTACAATCATGCGCAATATGTAAGCAGAGTGCCTTTACAACTGTCGGGCGTTTCTTAAAATCAGTAATGTAGTTCTCATAGGCATCCTCTGTGAAAAGATCCCCGTTATCCTTTAATTCCTGGACCTCCGCGATTGCTTCACGAAGCTCATTTTCCGGATATTTGTCTTTTAAAGCTGCGATGATCTCATCCGCAGAATGTCCCTCAAACATTCCAATGACATCGTAAGTCATGTCATCCACAACATGAATTGCACCGCTGTTTACATCTAAAACAATATCATAGCCGTTGTTCTTGTACTGATGAACCACTATAATATCCTCACTTTCTCTACTCTGTTTATTCTGTAACGAACAAATGACCGCACGCATCGCGAACGGTCGTTTGTATGGTCATTATTCAGCTTTCCGGTGCAATTATTTGCACTGCTCGCAAGTCTGGTTTCCTACTGTACAGGAAGTTTTGCATGCTGACTGGCATGATGTCTGGCACTCACCGCATCCGCCTTTTTTGATTGTGTTCTGTAATTTTCTTGTATTTAATGTCTTTACATGTTTCATAAGAAGCTCTCCTTTTCTCTCTTTTTGCGGACTCGCTGATCCGCCTATCCTTTGCATTATATCACACTCCATCTTATATGAAAAGTATTTTTTCATCTACTGGTACACTGCTACCCGGTTTCTCCCGCTATTCTTTGCCTGATACAACGCAATATCCGCTTTTTTGACTGTTTTCTCGTAATTACCGCCATCATACAATGCAACACCGATGGAAATTGTAACCTGCCCGTCTAAAAGCTTCTTCTCTTCTACTGCCTGCCGTACCTCATCCGCATGCGCATAGAAGTCCTCCTCACTGCTTCTCATTACGATAATAAACTCCTCACCACCCCAGCGGATCAGGTGTTCATCCTCATGAAGCGTTGATTTCACTGCTTCTGTAACCTCTACAAGCACTTCATCTCCGATCGTATGTCCATAATTATCATTGATCAGCTTGAAATGATCCAGGTCATACATTGCAACCGCAAGCTTTTTCCCTTTTGTATCCAAAATATGCTGCTCCCCATCGGCAAGCGACGCCATAATATTCCGGTTATAGGCCCCAGTCAGATGATCGTGCTTTAAATGATCCTCAAGCTGGCACTTCATCCTAAGCTGATCCCTAAATGTCCGCTCGATTGCTATATCAAATACAACAATTCCAAGATAAAGCGGCACTCCAAGCAGAAACATCATATTATAATCCGGATAATGCAAAAAGGTATTTCCGATCGCAATATCCAAAAACAAGAGCCCATGTCCAACCGCTGCTATCGGAATCGGAGCTCCGATTCCAAGCACAAGAAAGATAAACTGGATAATAAAAAAGCCGACACAGGCAAATTCCAGATTGTCCAGATGCCTGCACGCAAGAATCGTTCCCCACATAATCGCATGCCCCATCAGATAGCTCGCCGGAACCATAATCCGGTAATCCTTTGTATGCGCATTCAGCCAGATAAAAAACGGAAGCAGTGCAAGGACCATCGCTCGCGCTGGAAACGTTTCCAGTGTCATCCGTCCAATCAGATAACAGTCTGACAAATAATATGCAACTGATAAACAGCTGACCGCGATCACAACCCACTGGTTCATCTTCCGGTAATATTCAAATTTTTCCTGACAAAATTTCTGCCTGCTCATATCCCCAATTCCTTTTTACTCGTTTTGTATAAACTCCACATCCAGATCGACAGTTCCATCAACCCCATCAACGGTACCGCTCTGCGAATACTGCCAGAAGCGGAAAGCATACGGTGTCTGCGGAACACTCTCATAATCCGCATACCAGATCGGATACTTCGCAAGCTTTCCAAGCTCCAGAACCTCTGCCTCCCATACCATGTTGCTGTAAAACATTGGTTCATATCCGGCTTTTTTTATGCGCTTACAAAATGCCTTCGTATTCGCAGTAAACTGCTCTCCGGTAACCGAATCAGTTCTTGCCTCATCTCCCTCGATATGCTCCGGATCAAACACAACCGGAAGCTCTAGCTTTCGTCCATCCAGAAGCTCTGTCACAAAATCAGCTTCCTCTACTGCCTCCGATTCACTTACCGCCTGGGAAAAAACATAGACCCCAACATCAAGTCCTGCTGCACGCGCACCGTCAATATTGGCAAGTGCCATACTGTCTGCCCTAAGCGTTCCCTCTTCCCCATATCCGCGGTAAGCAATCCGGATAAATGCGAACTCATACCCGGCTGCCTTTACCCGGTTCCAGTCAATCTCCCCCTGATGGTAGGAAACATCAATGCCTTTGCGGATCGTATAATCCTTATCCCCTTCATAGATTAATCCGTTTTCTGTCTGCTTTAAGCATGTCCAGTCATATGCATTCTTTGCTATATCATTCCGGATCACCGTCTTATGCCATTCTCCATGTGCATCTACATACCTAAGGATCTGTTCTCCGTTTTCCGTCTGATCTTCCAGCTCACCTTTTGTCTGGTTCATATCCTGGCCATGCCTGGCATACCGCTTATCCAGGCGGCTGCGGATCGCAGCCGCCGCCGAAAGAATAAGCAGAATCCCAAGACTGACCAGAAGTATTCTTACTGATTTCTTCATAATTTTTTATTATACCGCATAAAAAATGCCCTGACAAGTGTTCCACACGCTCCTGTAACTTTTTTCATTTTGCAAATGGTGTGCGTGCACGGTAACGTTTTTCCGTTTTATGAACGGGTGCCACCATTCCACCAGCCATGGCAGACCCAAGGCAAAGTCCGCCGCTTAGAAGCAGACCTGCTCCATCCGAAATCATACCGCCATTCAGTGCCAGTGCAAGGATCACAAAAATCACAAAATATACTGCGCCTGCTGCAAGTCCCCAGAGAAGCCTGTGTTCCCCCATATACCCACCCATCAGAATTCCGCCGGTCAGCCCCGCTGCTACGTAAATAAAAAGAATCACGATCTCTGCCGTCTTTGCCGGAAGCTTCATCTGATACATCACAAAAGCCAGAACAAACAGCATTGCCATCGTAACTGCATACATCACTGCACTTACGAGGACAAGCCGAAGTCCTGGTCTTTTCGGTTGTTCTTTCTTTTCCATATGGCTTCTTCCCATAACGCCTCCTGCTTTCGTGTACAGCGGATGCTGCCACGCCACACGTTTTCTTATAAACCATATGCAAAATTTCTTTTTCTATGAATTGAATTTTCATCCTTTGTATCAATCAAACATCTCAAGACTGTAGCCTGCCGCTCTTGCTGCATCAATAAAATCCCCCAGGATTGCCGCATTTGTCTCTGATTCCGCATGAAGCAGATAAATTGCCCCAGGATGCATGCGGTCTTTCAGCTTCTGTAACGACTGTGCCTGATCCGGCTGGTTATTCACATCATAATCCAGATACGCAAAGCTCCAGAACACACTCTTATAATTACAGTTATTTACAATCGCAAGCGACTGCTCAGAAAAAGCACCTGTCGGATACCGGAACAGATGCATCGTATAACCGAAATGCTCCTGTACATACTGATGGCAGCCCATGACCTCATTCTGCTGTTCCTCAATCGTTTCGGAGGGAAGTCCCTTGGATGGATGGGTTACACTATGATTTCCTACTGTATGCCCTTCATCAATCATCCTCTGGACAAGCTCCGGATTCTCCTTCGCATACGGCTGTGTTACAAAAAACACACCATGCACGCCCTTTTCCTTCAGCGTGTCAAGAATCTTTGG
Organism: uncultured Lachnospiraceae bacterium; assembly: GCA_934359535.1. Lineage (GTDB taxonomy): Bacteria > Bacillota > Clostridia > Lachnospirales > Lachnospiraceae > Roseburia. The sequence continues at coordinate 5,920 of CAKRLN010000077.1, read as the reverse complement.
TGTACAGCCGTATTCATAGCCCTCATCAAAGGTCAGATAAATGACCTGCTTATTTTCCCCGATAAAATTTGCATTGTAACCGCCATAGGTTTCCTGATACTCTACCGCACTGACCGGTCGGTTATACTCATCATATTGTACCCCCTGCCCCCATGCATGGCTCTCGGTATCTAATGCCTCAATATTCGGAATCTGCTCCGCAGTAAAAGCCTCCTGTGCCTCTTTGGCAGTATCTTCCGCAGCCTCTTCTGTCTCCATATCCACCGCTTCGGTATCTGGTTCAGCTTCTATCTGCCCGGTTCCTGTCTCTGTTCCACTGTTTTGCGCAACACCGGTATTTTGCCCCGGACGTTTATTGATACTCCTTGTCACAACCTGTCCAAAAACCGCCATTGCGATCACAGCCAGAATCAGCAGAATCACACAAAACAATGCAGCATTCATCCGGTCCAGGCCGCGGCTTAGTCTGCTGTTTTCCCCCTGCTTCTGATCCTGATTTAAATTCTGATCCAGTTTCTGATTCTCATTTTCATTCATAACTGACACTCCATGTCCTCCCTGCATTTTCCCTGTTTCCAAACTGATTTTTATTGCTGCACTGAAGCAGTCTTTTTCTCTTCGGATGCTTTTTCCTTATGATAGGTATCATACGTCTGTAAAATGGCATCCCCGATTGCCTTCGCGTAGCTTCCGGTATTCTTGTCCAAAAGCTCATTGTCCTTAGAAGAATTCATAAATCCCACTTCCAGAATCAAAGATGGTGCGTTAGAATGGGAATTGACATAATAATCCGAATCTGTTCCCTCCGAAGTTCCATAGGAAATTCCACGGTTTCTTGAAATACCAGCCGCTTCCATCCCTTTCATGATATTTTCTGCAAGTGACACGCTCTCTGCATTCGCATTACTGTAAAGCCAGCTCTCCACACCATAGCCGTCTCCCTTGTTCCGGTGCAGCGACACAAAATAATCTGCCTTTGCATCGTTTGAAATATTGCACCGTGCAGACAGCTTCAAAAAGGTATCATCCTCCCGCGTCATCACGACTTTAATCCCCTGCTCCTTCAGATAACTTTGGAGTGCAAGTGCAAGCGCAAGATTATCATCTTTTTCGTAACGATTTTTATAGTCACTTCCAACATCCTTGCCACCATGTCCGGCATCCACACACACGGTAAAGCTCCCTGTCTCCTCCCCGGCATCCGGCTCGGTATCCGCAACAAGCTCAGGCGGTGTCTCTGCCTTCATGACCTCGGCATCCGCACCGGCATAAAGCTTCGTCTTCACATATCCGGTAAACAGCTGCAGCCCAATCAGCACAAATGTAAGCAGAATCACACAGGATGCTGCCCGGATCATGCCATTTATGAACTTTTCCTTTGCACTTTTTCCCCTTCTTGCCGCCATTTCTTTCTCTGCCCTTTGTATTTCATATACTCTATGATATCTATATTAAAGCAAACCATTCATGGACACAAGTACAAATTAAAAGCTACCGTTCACACACCATTCGCAAAATGGCGTGTGAACAGTAGCTTAAAACTCTACCCGGATACAGGTGCCCTTTCCCGCTTCACTTGTCAGTGTAAGCGCGGCATTATGAATCTGTGCAATGTGCTTTACAATTGCAAGTCCAAGTCCGGTTCCCCCTGTCTGCTTTGACCTGCTCTTATCCACGCGGTAAAAACGCTCAAAAACACGGTCCTGATGCTCCTTTGGAATTCCGATCCCGGTATCGGATACAAGAAGCACAGGGCGGCCGTTTTCCTTCCGCACTTCAATTGTCACACTTCCGTTTTCTTTATTATAACGGATTGCATTTTCGCCGAGATTCGTAATCAGCTCTGCAATCAGATCCCGGTTGGCATGAATCATGCAGGACTCTCCAAGAAGGGAAAACGTAAGTCCCCGCTGCCCTGCATTGATCCGGAGCGAATTGGAGCAGGCTTCTGCAACCTCATAAAGATCAATAAGCTCAAGCTGGATTGTATCCTCGGTACGGTCAAGCTCAGACAGATTAATAATATCGTTGATTAAAGATAAAAGGCGCTCCGCATTATGGCGGATCTCCTTTGCAAATCCTATGATCTGCTCCCCTTCCACCATGCGGTTTTCAATCAGCTCCGAATACCCGGAGATCGCGGTAAGTGGTGTTTTTAATTCATGGGATACATTTGCGGTAAAATCCTGTCTGACCTTTGCCGCCTCTAAAATATTCTCATGCTGGGCGCGGATCGTTGCAACAAATGGTACAAGCTCCTTATATACCGGAACTCCGCTGCAGTCATCCACATTTTGTGCCAGCTGTTCGATCGGCGCAATCAGCTTTCTTGTAAGAAAATGTGCCAGAATAATACTCACAATTGTCATAAGCAGAATAATCACAGCAATTAACGGAAATGAAGATTCAAAAAGGCTCCAGAAGCTTCCAGCCTCCCTCGCCACACGCAGCACACTTCCATCCTCCAGACGCACCGCATAGTAAAAAGTGTTGACATTCATGGTATCGGAACGCCGCACCGTCTCGCCCTCTCCATCGGAAAATGCCTCCTCCACCTCCGGTCTTGTCGCATGGTTATCCATTGAACCAATATCCGCATCATTATCGTAGAGTACCGTTCCATCTGCCCCGATCAGGGTAATGCGAAGCTCCGACACCGCAAGATTTAACTCCTTTTGACGCTCTTCCTCAAAAATGCCTGTGCTCCTAAGCACCTGTGTTTCAAGCCTTAAATCCTCCTTAACCTGCTTCTGGAACACCTCATAGAAGATTGTCGTCATAATCACCATGGTCGCAAGGATCGCAACAATGGCAACTCCGGTCAGCTGTATATTAATTCTGCGCTTCATTGCTTTTTACTCCATTCCAGTTCCATTTCTATTCCATCAGGCGTTTGCGAAACTCTCCCAAACTCACAATTGCATGTACTGCAACCACAAATAACCGCAGGCACGCTCTCGCTGCTCATCGCTGGCAGCGGTACATAAGCGACTAAAATACAGTCGCTAAGTACCGGCCGCTCTGAAGCACCTGCTTATTATTTTGTGCTCACAGTACATGTTCAATTTACTTTCCATGAGTTTCACAATCGCCTGTTTCTATTCCATGACGTAACCAACGTTCCGTACCGTCTTGATCTTACTTCCCGCTGCACCCAATTTCTGACGCAATGTTTTAATATGCATATCCACGGTTCTTGATTCTCCCTCAAATTCTGTACCCCAGACATGGCGCATAATGACCTCCCGCGACAGCACAACACTTGGATTCAACATTAAAAGCCGAAGCAGCTCATATTCTTTAAAGGTAAGCTCAACCGGCACATCGTCCACGTAAACCATGTGGCGTTCATTGTCTAAAAAAACGTTGTCCAGACGGGCATACTTGCTCTCCTCCGGTGTCGTTCTCCGAAGCAGTGCCTTTACTCTTGTAATTAATTCCATGATAGAAAACGGCTTTTTGATATAATCATCCGCACCATCATCAAGTCCTTTGATCATGTCCATCTCTGTCGTTTTCGCGGTTACCATGATAACCGGGATCTGCTTTGTCACCGGATTTTTCCGGATCTTTTTCACAATATCATATCCATTTTCATCCGGAAGCATCACATCAAGAAGAATCAGATCCGGCACCAAATCCTCTGTTTTTTTGTAAAAATCCCGTGCCTTTTCAAATGCATACACCGTATGTCCGCTGTTTTTTAAGGCGATCGTCTCGATCTCCCGAATGCTTGTATCATCCTCAACAATATAAATTAACGCCATGACTGTCCTTTCTACTTCTTCTTTCCGGGAAGCCTGTACTTCTCCTGAAGCCTCATATATTCATTCTGGAACCATTCATTGCTCTCATCCTTTATGATATCGAGATACTCATGCGTCTCAAATCCATCCTCATTGATCTGGATCAGACAGACCCCGATATTCGAACAATGGTCGGAAATACGCTCGAAATTCGTACAGATATCCTGCAAAATAAGTCCAAGCTCCATTGTGCATTTTCCTTTGCGCAGACGCTTGATATGATGCTGCTTGACCTCCATATTCAGGCCATCAATCACCTGCTCAAGCGGTTCAAGGTTTCTGGCTTCGGTCAGGTCATTTTTCATAAACGCATCAACGGCCTTTCCTACAATATCACGTACCGCGGAGGAAAAAACAGCAATCTCCTCCTTTGCCTTATCTGAAAATTCAAGTCCGTTTTTATGGATTTCCTCCGCCGACTGCATCAGATTGGTTGCATGATCTGAAATCCGCTCAAAATCCCCGATGCTGTGCAGAAGCACGGACATACTTCTGCTGTCTGCCAGGGAAAGATCCCTGCTGCTTAATTTGACAAGATATGTTCCAATCGCATCCTCATAGTGGTCCACGTTATCTTCCATTTCAGAAACCTTTTTTGCCACACTCTCATGATAATCCGTTAGAAGACCGATTGCAAGATAAAGCGAATCCCTTGATTCTTCTGCCATGCGCACTGCCGCATTCCGGCACAGCTCCATTGCAAATGCCGGCTGCTCTAAAAAGCGTTCATCAAGAATTGCAAATTCATCCGGCTTTGCCTCTTCCTTTTCCCCATGATCCGGGATTGCAAGTGCTGCAAGCTTTACAAGCAGATCCCCAAATGGAAACAGTACGATCACAGCGCCGATATTAAACAGACTGTGTACCACTGCGATTCCTGCCGGATTTGCCGCATGATCCAGAAAGGAAAAATGTACAATCATATTCAGCGTATAGAATACGATCATAAAAAGAACCGTTCCTATCATATTAAAAAACAGATGTATCATCGATGCCCGCTTCGCATTTTTGCTTGCACCAACCGATGACATAATTGCAGTCACACAGGTTCCGATATTCTGTCCCATGATAATTGGAATTGCGGTTCCAAAGCTGACTGCACCGGTCGCACAGAGTGCCTGTAAAATACCTACTGATGCCGATGAACTCTGGATTACTGCCGTTAAAATAGTACCTGCAATCATTCCAAGAACCGGATTCCGGAACATTAAAAGCATATTCGTAAACTTCTCATTAGAAGCAAGCGGCTCAACCGCCCCGCTCATTGTCTCCATTCCAAACATCAGGATCGCAAAGCCGACCAGAATATTACCGATGTCTTTTTTCTTATCATCCTTTGCCGTCATTGTAAGAATAATTCCAATTGCGGCAAGCACCGGTGCAAACGAGGATGGCTTCAAAAGCTGAAGCACCAGATTACTCCCCTCGATTCCAGTCAAAGAAAGCAGCCATGAGGTCACGGTTGTACCAATATTCGCACCCATAATAATCCCCACAGCCTGATTCAGTTTCATAATCCCTGAGTTTACAAAGCCGACAACCATAACCGTTGTGGCAGATGAGGACTGAATGACTGCGGTGACACCTGCACCAAGAAGAACTGCCATAATTCTTCTCTTCGTCAGTTTTTCAAGCACCTGCTCCATCCGTCCGCCAGATAGCTTGGCAAGACCGTCACCCATTGCATTCATTCCATACAAAAAAAGCGCCAGTCCTCCAATCATTGTCAGAATTCCAAAAATGTCCATAGTAAGCTCCCTCTGTTATCTTACAAATTATCACAGTTCACGCGCGCCATCACCTAGAAGCCAGCCTTCTTATGCAAGCATAAAGGCTGCTTTCTATGTTTGACACGCAGACTGTAACTATAAATCCACTATAACAGGCGTATGTAAAACCGAGGGGTTATCTATGTAAAATTTATGTAAAATTTATGTAATGGCAAATTTCATTCCGGTGTATTCCGCATCAGGAAAATACAGCCGCCAAGAAATCCGATAAATACAGCTGCATATCCGGCAGCGATAAGGGCATAGAAGACAAGCTTCCCGCCAGCCGGAATACACAAAACTCCAATCAGAAAGCTTGCCGCAAATCCGGCACACAGCCAGAAG
>CAKRLN010000076.1 GCA_934359535.1 uncultured Lachnospiraceae bacterium | reverse complement strand
TTTCAATGTAATATCTGTCACCATGCTTGGCAGGAAATCAATCATCCCATCATCTATATTCCACGGAATTGTATCCGGATTTGCCTTATACTCTGGATGATGATAACGAAAATATTCCAGAATAAACTTTTCATATAAGCTGTGCATAGAACGTTCATCCAAAAAAGTTGCCAGCTTAGTTTCACCTTTATCTGTTGACAGTAACAAACTGCCAAGCACCAGATAACAAATATTCATAAGCATCCGGTAACTTTGATTGTTACGCTGGTATCGAATCCTGTCCCATCGTATCTGATCTGGTTCTATCATATCTACATTTTCAAACAAAATCAGATTTTTCTTCAAAAGAACTTTTCTATCCTGTTTCACAGTTTTCTGCCGCACCAATATCATCATGGTGGTTTTCAAAATGCTGTTCAGAAGATTGTTCTCAGATAGTTCATCATATTCGCATGCCAGCTTTTGCCTATGTTGTATTCGGTTTTTTATCGTTCCTTGAAGATTAAGTTTACCTCTTAAAACGGATAATTCTTCTGATTGAAGAATATACTCCTTATACAATCCCTGTTTAAGCTGATTTGCTACTCCTTTGCCGAGTATTGCTGCAAACATGTCATGAATATTCTCAAAGTCCTCCGTAGTCACCGAATCATAATTTGACTGACGCAGGGACCAAAATGCATAGGTCAGCATATAATATATATTTTTAATTAAAATCCCTTTGTCATTGGTCATTAGTCGTTAAACACTCCTCTTAAAATATTCTGCCACTTTTGAATTTTTGCAGGTTCATCAAACCAGTATTCCTCAAGCATAGGCAAAATATCATACTCAACCACAGACTGCATCCATTCATCCGTACATTCATCCTGCCCACAGAAATAACTATGCCCGATGCAGAATCCAGAACCCAAAGACGGATCTTTTGCTATCTCAAAATTGAGATCCTTTATTTTTTCAATTAAAGCATAAAATGTATCATCATGAAAGCTGTCCAAATACAGCCTGAATCCATCAGAATTAAATCCCGGCTCCATAGCAAAAAAACTAAATCTTCTGCGCAAGGCATAATCAATAAGTGCAAGGCTTCGATCTGCCGTATTCATCATTCCTATAATGTAAACGTTTTTAGGAACCGAAAATGGCAAACCATTATATGCTAATGTCATCTTCTTTCCTCTGTAGTCCTTTTCAATAAGCATCAATAATTCACCGAAAATCTTACTCATATTTCCACGATTAATTTCATCAATTATGAAAAAATATGGTAGTTCCTGATTGTTTGATGCTTTCTGACAGAATTTGTAAAAGATACCATTCTGAAGTTCAAAGCCCTCACCAGATGGTTTATATCCCATGATAAAATCTTCATAGGAATAATTCTGGTGGAACTGAATAAATTCTACTCGTGATTCATCCTTAACACCCATAATGGAATAGGCAAGCCTTTTTGCTGCAAATGTTTTTCCAACTCCCGGTGCTCCCTGCAAAATGACGTTCTTTTTGTTAAGAAGTAAACCCTTCAATGAATCATATTTTTCTGAAGTCATATATACTTCTGAAAGAAAGTCCTCTTTGCTATAAGACTCTGCCTGCTCACTACCGATTGGATTCTCCTGATTTTCCTCACGCACCATGTCCATGATAAAATTATATTCCCCTTTGGTCAGCTTAAAAAGACTTCCCTGTGGATTCATAAAATATTCCATTTTCTCCAGTTCCAGAGCATCTTTCAGCAGGGTATAATCTATCGGAGAGGTTAATCCCTCTATCTTTTCAAAATACAGATTTTCGCCATCATTTTGTTTGGTAACACGACATATTGCCACAACCTGCTTTACCGGATTTGATTCATATCCGATAATCAGATCACCCGCTCTGGCATCAAGGAAATTCTGAAAAATTCGTCTTTTATTTCCATTGTCATTGTACATCGTATAATTCTGTTCCTCGCCAACTTCAATGTCTGAAAAACTCCATATCTTCGGATTTGCATTCAGCCACCAGTAATTAACACCGTCTTCTGATTGATCTGCATATAATTCTATATCAGAAAAGTCTACATCCTCTAACGCTTCCTTCAATTCGTCCCGCAGTTTCCAAACAAATACACCTTCCTCATCCGAATTTGCATTCCTGCCAATAAACAAAATTGTCCAGTATCTCTTATTGCCGTCTTTTTCCTTTACTGAAATATCACAACCTGTCTTCTCTGCAATCCGCTTCGCCAATGTTGTTGCACCGGTATTATAGAAATTAGGTGTTTCTCCATATTTTACCGAAAGCTGCTTACAGGTTGCCATTCCTCCATAGTCAAGAAATCTGTACAGTACTTCCCAGCTTTGCGTATTGAAAATACTCTCATCTTCAAACAGTGTTCTCCAATCATCTGCTGAGATTCCAAAATCTATGCCCGCACCTATCCAGTCTTCTTTCACCTTCTTTGTTTCATCAGCCAGATAATTTGCTATGTAAAAAGATAAATCAAAAGTGAGCATTCTGTGGCTTTCGTCTGCATAACAGTCAAAGTCAAGGTTACTTTCAAATAATTCTATAAGCTCGCTATCCTGCGAAACTACTTCCTGCATCTCACTAATTAACTTTGAATTGCCTTTTATATTCTGCTCCGTATGTCCCTTGGTTGGTATAAAATCATTTTCCAGATAAATTCCGGTTGCCTTACATACTGTATATTTGAAAATATCGTATTTCTGCGGATACTTCAGGCATAAATACACCGTAATTGCCATAGGGCGCTGATAATGCTGATATCCCGGAGATAATCTGTCACACAAGTCCTGTGCCGAAGATTGAAATTGCAATATACGCTCTGTCACATCTTTGGATTCATCATAAAGATTGATAAACATTGCCCGAACCGCTTCTGCATCATCCTGTGCATACTGAATCATCATTTTTCTCGGAAAATTGTTCATAGATGCCAGTAAATTAGCAGTTTTCTCAGTTGCTTTAACAAACATATCTGCAAAGTCATTCGCATTGATATCCCAATTATCCTGGAACCATTTCACCGCTTCCCATTTATATTTTTCCCCCTGCCATCTTTCATTAAAAATTTTCTTATATTCCACAAGCGCATTTTGCAATTTCTCCAGATTTATCATTATATAACACCGCCTCTGTCATAATTTCTTAAAATATTCTCTATCCAATTTGATTGTTGAGCATATTTCTATAAATTTTTCCATTTCCTGTGTTTTCAACAGACAATTATAGAATGATTATACCAAAGTCGTAGCGATAATACTATCAATTTGTCCGAGTTCTCAAACACCTAAATACTTGATACTCATTTAAAATTCCTATCAAAACAATCAGAAATATAAAACGACCACCAGACTTCTGCCTGGTGGTCGTTTTATATTTCTATTTTGTTTACTCCGTAATCTTGATGTCATCAAAACAGTCAAAGGTTGCAAAATAATCCTCTGGTGTCTCTGCGCGGCGGATCAGCTGCACCGATCCATCCTCCTTTAATAAAAGCTCTGCGGATTTTAACTTGCCATTATAATTATATCCCATGGAAAATCCGTGTGCTCCGGTGTCATGGATTACAAGGTAATCTCCCATATCAATCTTCGGAAGCATACGGTCAACCGCAAACTTATCGCAGTTCTCACAGAGTGATCCGGTAACGTCATACTTGTGGTCGCATGGCTCATTTTCCTTGCCCAGCACTGTGATATGATGGTATGCACCATACATTGCCGGACGCATCAGATTGACTGCACAGGCATCCACTCCGATGTATTCCTTATAGATATGCTTCTGGTTGATCGCCTTTGTTACAAGACAGCCATATGGTCCCATCATAAAACGTCCCATCTCGGAATAGATCGCAACGTCTCCCATTCCGGCTGGAACTAATACCTCATCATATACCTTGTGTACACCCTCTCCGATCACACGGATATCATTTGGCTCCTTATCCGGTGTATAAGGGATTCCGACGCCGCCGGAAAGGTTGACAAAACGGATATCGCAGCCGGTAAGCTCCTTTAACTCAACAATAAGCTCAAACAGCTGCTTTGCAAGTGTCGGGTAATATTCATTTGTTACCGTATTGCTTGCAAGGAATGCATGGATACCGAATTTCTTTGCTCCCTTTGCCTTTAAGATCTTAAATGCCTCAATGATCTGCTCCTTGGTCATTCCGTATTTGGAATCTCCAGGGTTATCCATAATACCATTGCTCATCTGGAATACTCCGCCCGGATTGTAGCGGCAGCTGATTGTCTCCGGAATAAATCCAAGTGTATCCTCTAAGATCTGAATATGGGTAAAATCATCTAAGTTGATGATACCGCCAAGCTTGTTACAGTATGCAAATTCCTCTGGTGGTGTGTCATTGGAAGAAAACATGATGTGGTCTCCCGCAAAACCGGTTGATTTGGCAAGCATCAGCTCCGTATAAGAGGAACAGTCACAGCCACAGTCATACTCCTTTAAAATCTTTAAAAGATATGGATTCGGGGTTGCTTTTACTGCAAAATACTCGCGGAATCCCGGATTCCATGCAAATGCTTCCTTTACTGCCTTTGCATTCTCACGGATTCCTTTCTCGTCATAGAGATGGAATGGAGTTGGATAGGTCTTTACAATCTCTTCGACCTGTTCTTTCGTTACAAATGGTGTCTTTTTCATATATTCCTCCTGAATCGAATGTCTCATTCGCTTTTCTGCTTTAACAGACTAAATATTCAAACCATATGCTACAACATATTTTGGTGAAATTCAAGGTTTTTGCGCAATTTTTGTATTCCTATCCGACAAATTGTGCTATAATCATTAGCGGTCGGGTTCTGACCCAAATTCCAAAAAAGGAGCAGATACTTTGAATATTACAATCCTGCCATATATTGATACCGAGCGGATGCAGCAGCAGAAGGATACGCTTGCAGACGCAAAAAAACAGGAAACCGTTGCAGAATTTAAAAAGGCACTTTCTGCCGCTTCCGAAGCTATTGAGAAACTTTCTCAAAAGAAGGAAGCCGAAAATGCCGCAAATTCTGCCGCAGCACAGCTTTATCAGCAGTCGAATGCCGCAGCACAGTCAATTTCAATTCCAGCTGCAACAGAAAACACCGTCCCGGAAGAAGGCTCTGGCTTTTTAGGCTGCCCAGATTCCCTTACCTCCTATTTTGAGGAGGCTGCTGATACGTATGGTGTTGACGTCAACCTTTTGAAATCGATTGCAAAAACCGAATCGAACTTCCAGGCAGATGCAACAAGCAAGGCCGGTGCAATGGGAATCATGCAGCTGATGCCTTCCACCGCTTCCTCTCTTGGTGTGACAAATGCCTACGATGCAAGAGAGAATATCCTTGGCGGCGCAAAATATATTTCACAGCTTTTATCCCAGTATGGCGGGGATACCTCGCTTGCCCTTGCAGCCTATAATGCCGGAAGCGGCAATGTTGCAAAATACGGAGGCATCCCTCCATTTACCGAGACACAGAACTATGTTACCAAGGTGCTTGGTTATTATAATTCTTAAGCGTATTCCTATGACAGCTTGAATTTTGACAGCAGATCTCCAAGGCTCGTTGATGCACTTTCGTTCGATACATATTCTTCTACCTCACCGGCATCCTCGGTATCGACCATCTCTTCTTCTAAGGCTTTCATGCTTAAGCTTACCTTATTGTCATTGGTATTTAAGATTTTTACCTTTACCTTCTGGCCTTCCTTTAACACCTCATGCGGAGAAGCGATACGCTTCTGGCAGATCTGCGAAATGTGCACCAGTCCGCTGATGCCGTTTCCAAGACTTATAAAAGCACCATATGGCATGATGGATTCTACCACGCCTTCTACAACAGAACCCGGGACGAGCATGGAAATTCTGTGGTTGCGCGCTTCTGCCTCACGCTCCCTTGCAACTGCCTTTCCAGACAATACAAGCTTATTCTTCTCCGCATCCACCGTAATCACCTTAACATCCACATCTTTTCCGATCCACGCATCCGTATCCTCAACATAATCCGCTGCAAGCTGCGATGCCGGAATAAACCCACGGATTCCCTCTAAAAACGCGACAACACCACTTGGCACGCTCTCTTTCACACGAACGGTAACAATCGTTTCCTGATCCATCATTTCCTTTAATTTATCCCATGCAAGAACCTGGTTTGCCTCTTTTTTCGATAGCTCAATATTACCGTTTCCATCGTCAAGAGCAATCACCGTTGCTTCTATCTCATCTCCCGGATGAAGCTCCTCTGCGACCTTAAAATCCGGATCATCACTGATATTCTCCGTCTTTAAAATTCCCTGCGCATAATATTTTAAATCCAGAATCACTTCCTCTTCATTTACAGCAATTACAGTTCCTGTAATGATATCTCCTTCATGGATCTTCCGGAAAGAGGCCTCTAACTCTTTTTCGTAGTCTTTCATTGATTCCATATCTGTTTCCTCCTTGATAATTGAAAGATGTCCTGATAATATAAGGTTTAAAAGCATTTCTCCCTTATATCATCTTAATTGTATCATACCCTGCCGATTTCTTCAAAAAGTTTCAATTTTTGATGTTTTTTATAAAAAATATAAAATTGCTGTTGACATTCTCCCCGGTCTGTTGTATATTAAATGAGCTGGCAGTGATGCGCAGCAAGATGCTGATGTGGCTCAGTGGTAGAGCACTTCATTGGTAATGAAGAGGTCACGGGTCCGACTCCCGTCATCAGCTTAAAGCCCTTGATTTTCAAGGGCTTTTTCTTATTGCTATAGACAACTTCAAAAGGAGGGAGACTGCTTTCAGGCATTCTCCCTCTCTTTCTTCTTATAACCTTACAGCTACCGCAGATTAAAGTTCGGCACGCCCTCATGCAGTGCCTCGAATTTCTTCTTAATGTCTGCCGCAATCTGGTCCGGAGTATCCTCGGATAACACATACTCTCCGTTTTTTACATGTAAATAGTATAATTCCTTTGCTGTAAAGATCACATCCATGATCAAAAACCTCCTTTTACGGCATCTGAATCCTTTGCTGCCTAAATTTCTATAATATACCTCTCATACGCATTGATGACCTTGGTATCCCCGATCATATCCTCTCTCTGGAACTGTCTTCCATAGGACATATGGACATGCCCGTGGATAAAATACTTCGGGTGGAACTTATCAATCAGCGTTAGAAAAATCTGAAACCCCTGATGGCAGAGATCTGCCCCATCGTGAAAGCCTCTTGCCGGGGAATGTGTCACAAGAATATCAAAGCCTCTGTGAAACCACAGCTTCAATCTGAGCTTTCCAACCCTTTTACGCATTTCCCGTTCTGTATACTGATTCGCTCCCGCCTTATAACGCTGGGAACCGCCAAGTCCGAGTATCCGGACTCCTTCATATGTAAAGATCTCATCCTCAATGCAGATGCACCCCTGCGGTGGCTCCATCTTATAGCTGTCATCATGGTTTCCTCTGATATACAGCACTGGAATAGATGTCATCGTAGTAAGAAAGGATAAGTACGAAGCCTTTAAATCTCCACAGGAAATAATCAGATCAATGTCCTTAAAATCGTCCTTAGAGAAAAAATCCCAATAGGTTTTGTACTCTTCATCTGCTAAACATAGTATTTTCATTGCTATTTTGTTTCCTCTACTCCCTTTAACGCAACAACGGAATGCGCATCATCCACAAGCTCCCCAATTGCCGGTATCCGTCCAATGACATTATCAACAAGCCAATCCATTTTCATGATCTTCTCCGGCTTCATTTCCTGTCCCTCATGGTTCTTTAAGGTGCCATCCTGGGAATAAATCTCACCATAAAATGGAACAATTGATCCCGAACAGATATCCTTCTTAAAATGTCCGACAAGACGGCGCACACCAATCGGAACGTTCTTCGAACAGATCAGATCAATAACACCTGCTGACATTCCCCACCAGTAGTTTAATGCCTTTCGCTCTCCATTTTCCTCCTCCTGGTAATTCCCCTCCAGAATGCTGCGGATCATCTTCTCATAGAAGATGCCCCAATTCCAGAGTGGCATTGCAAGATTCGTTGTGACACCATCCTCGATCCGGTAAATTCCGAATTCCCTTGATGCTGCAAGCGGAGTGATCATATCCTGATTGGAAATATAATGGATATCCTGCCCTTTGATAAACTGCTCTAAATTATAGCCCTTTCTTGTTGACCAGTCCAGATAAATTTTAGCACGCGGATTCACACAGGCTGCCCCAAGCGCAAACGCATTGATATTGGCTGTCATTCCATAGATCGGATAATCAGCGATGTAACCAATCTTATCATTCTCTGCCATTGCACCTGCAATCAGGCCTGATATGAATTTTGCCTCATACATACGTCCGTAATAGGTACGGATATAGCGGTGCGGTGTATTCAAAGAACAGTTTAATATCTTGACCTCCGGATGTTCAATTGCAGCCTTTAAGCTCTGCTTCATCATCTGCGGTGCAACACCAAAAATAATCTTTGCGCCCTTTTGAATTACGCTCTCAAGCACACGCTCCACATTCTCTTCATTGACATCCTTCACACAGATCGTGCTGACCTCATCCGGGAAGGTCTCCTCTAAATACGTTCTGCCAAGCTCATGCGCATAGATCCAGTCTGATGTCTCCGGAGACTTCGGATATAAGAAGGCAACTGTAACCTTCTTTGTCGTTGCTGGAAGGAAGTAGCTCCAGAGCTTGCGCTTCTCCGGTGCCTTATCCTTCTTCGGATCAAGCACAAGATCGACACTGTGCTTCTCGGTCAGCATGATAAACTCATTCCAGGACTTCACAATATTGTCATTGTATTCCTTATCGCTCATCTCAAGCACTGCCGGAAATCCGAAAATATTTAAAAAGCATACAATTGCATCGCCCATCGTAATCGGCAGCTTATCTCCACCATTAAACCGGTAGGCACGTTCAAAATGAAACAGCACTTTATTAAACTGCTCCCTTGTCGCATCGTCCCATTTTCCGGTAACACCGACCAGGGAAAGAAGGCGCTCTGCACTTCCCTCCCTTGTAAACTCGATCGTATTGAGTCCGGAAACATCGCTGAACTTCATAAATTCATAATAACGCTTTATATCCTCGTCATCCGTGAGCTTTGGAACCTTTCTTGTAACAAGTGCCGGGATTGCAAATGCCTCATAATACTTCAACACGCTGACCCTTTTATTGCCCTCAACAACATAATAACGGTTCATGTATTCATAAACCTCAATCGGATCACGGATTCCCTCCGTTACCTGCGCATCCGAAAGATTCGACCATTTTACAGAAAATTCGGAGCCGTACTCAAGGATCGGCATAAAATTTGCCGCAAAGGCCTGTGTCCTTCCAACGGTACTCGTTCCAACCACATGATCCAGTGGAATATTCATAAGCCCCAGATACTTCTCGGTCAGGATCGTATCATTGTCGATAATCTCATCCAAAACCGGAAGATATGGGAAACACCCCTTTGCAACACACGATTTATATTCTTTTCTGCCAAGCTTTAACGCTTCCTGATATTCATGTATTCCCATAGATTCACACTCCTTCATCTGATATCTATAACACTATAATATCTTCTTTTTGCGAAAAAAACAAATATTTCTTTATTAAACTGCAAAAATTTGGTATAATAGTTTGGGCAATAGGAACTATAGGAGGGGAAGCAAGTGAAAAACATAACTGCGGAACAGGCAGATATCATTGGCGAGAT
>CAKRLN010000075.1 GCA_934359535.1 uncultured Lachnospiraceae bacterium | reverse complement strand
TGGATTCGAACCACCGAAGCAAATTGCAGCAGATTTACAGTCTGTCCCCTTTGGCCACTCGGGAATCTGCCCATTCGTTCTATATGAACTTCTGTCAAAAATGTTTCTGACAAGAAAGAATTATATCATAGCATTTCCATAAATGCAACATAAATTTTTAATAAAATAACCATAAAATAACATGCAGCTGCGAAAAACAATTATCGCAGCTGCATGCTTCATTCATCAGAAATTCCTCTATTCATGCTCTTCCGGTACTGCTTCCACTTCTTCCTTATATCTCTTAAGGATCAGTGTCTGGATCCGCTCCCTTGTTCCGGAATTGATCGGGTGTGCAATATCACGGTATTCCCCATCCGCGGCCTTACGGCTCGGCATTGCAATAAACAATCCCTTTTCCCCCTCAATCACTTTAATGTCATGAACAACAAACTCATCATCGATCGTAATTGATACTACGGCTTTCATCTTGCCTTCTTTATCCACCTTACGGATACGTACATCTGTTATCTGCATGTCCTTTCAGCCTCCTCACAAAATGTCTATAGCATGTAACGTTCATTCTCCTCGGAAACAATCTTAATACCATTCTCTCCGCAGTAGTATGTATTTGCTTTTAATGTCCCCCTGCTTTCCACTATGCAGTTTTCCACATGGGTATTATCCCCAATATATGCATCATTTAAGATGATCGAATTCTTAATGACACAGTTCTTTCCAATAAATACCTTTTTAAACAGGATCGAATTCTCAACCTTGCTGTTGATAATGCATCCACTTGCAACCAGACTGTTTAAAACCTCACAGCCGGTATTATACTTCGCTGGTGGAAGATCATCTACCTTCGAACAGATCTTTGGTTCGCTTCTGAAATAACTGCGAACCTCTGGATTAAGGAAATCCATATTAGTCTGGTAATAAGAGTCTACACTTGCAATATTACTCCAGTACTCTTCTGTCTTATATCCATAAATTCTCTTAATATTCTTATAGCGGATCAGCACATCACTTACGAAGTCAAAGCGGTTCTCCTCCGCGGTCTTCTCTAAGATCTCAATAAGCTGTCTTCTACGGATCACATAAACGCCAGTCGAAATGGTATTCGACTGTGCCATAAGCGGCTTCTCCTCAAAGTCCGTAATTCTCCGATCCTCATTCATACGGATAACACCAAATCTGCTGACATCGGTTCCAAGTGGCATATCCTTGCATACGACTGTAATATCTGCTTTCTTCTCAATATGATAATCAAGTACTTTATTATAGTCCATCTTGTATACACAGTCTCCACTGGAGATAATTACATATGGCTCATGACGTTTCTTCAAAAAGTCAATATTCTGATACATGGCATCTGCGGTTCCACGATACCAGTCACTGTTCTCTGCGGTTACCGTCGGTGTAAACAGATACAGACCTCCCTGTTTTCTTCCGAAATCCCACCATTTGGAGGAGCTCAAATGCTCATTTAAGGAACGTGCATTATACTGTGTCAGTACTGCAACCGTCTGTACATGGGAGTTGCTCATATTGCTCAGCGCAAAATCGATACAGCGGAAGCTTCCGCCTACCGGCATTGCTGCGATTGCGCGTTTTCTTGATAATTCTTTCATGCGGTTGCTGTTGCCGCCAGCTAAAATAATTCCTACTGCCTTCATTTTCTGTCACCTGCCTTAATGATTACTTCGCCGCCTGCCAGATTATTATCCGGATAATCTGCCTGCTCTGTTATACCTGAGATCGCGGTATTCTTTCCAATGGTTACTCCCTCCGGAATGACGGAGCCCTCTCCAACGGTTACCAGACCAAACGAGTAAATACTTGCATTCAGCTTGTTCGGCACTTCATCTCCTGCTCCAAGTACCGCTCCATTTCCAATATTGCACTTCTCTGCAATAATGGATTTATCAATTGTAACATTCTCACCGATCTTCGTGTCCTGCATAATGATCGAATCACGGATCACTGTTCCTTTTCCGATATGTACATTCGGTCCGACTACCGAATTGATGACCTCTCCATAGACCTCAGCGCCTTCTCCTATGATGCTCCGCTCTACATGTGCATCGGCAGAAATGTACTGTGGTTCAATGCTGTCTGACTTCGTATAAATCTTCCAGTACTCTTCATACAGGTTAAATTCCGGAATCAGATCAACCAGCTCCATGTTAGCTTCCCAGTAAGAGCCTAAGGTTCCAACATCCTTCCAGTATCCATTGAACTCATAAGCGAAAAGACGTTTCTGATTCTCAAAGCAATATGGAATGATATGTTTCCCGAAATCACAGCCATTCTTATCCTTCATCGCAATCAACGCATCCCTTAAAACCGGCCATGAGAAAATATAGATTCCCATGGAAGCAAGATTACTTCTCGGATGCTCCGGCTTCTCCTCAAATTCCATAATTTTCTTATTCTCATCCGCAATTACAATACCAAAGCGGGATGCCTCCTCCATTGGTACCGGCATCGTCGCAATTGTGATATCTGCATTGTTCTCTTTATGGAAATCAAGCATTACCTCGTAATCCATCTTATAAATGTGGTCACCAGACAAAATTAGTACATAGTCTGGATTATACTGTTCCATATAACGGATATTCTGATAAATTGCGTTCGCAGTACCAGAATACCACTCACTATTGTTGCTTCTTTCGTAAGGAGGAAGAACTGTTACTCCTCCATTGTTACGGTCAAGATCCCACGGAATACCAATCCCGATATGTGTATTCAGTCTCAGGGGCTGATACTGTGTCAATACTCCAACCGTGTCAATTCCCGAATTAATGCAGTTGCTTAAGGGAAAATCGATGATGCGGTACTTGCCGCCGAACGCAACTGCCGGCTTTGCAACATCAGCCGTCAGAACTCCAAGTCTGCTGCCTTGACCGCCTGCTAACAGCATAGCTATCATTTCTTTCTTCATCACGTCTATCACTCCTCGTCTGTTCATGTTTTAGAATATTTAAATTATATCATATTGCCTTTTACGGAACAACAGATTTCACAATATTTATTTTGATTTTTATTTTTTTTCGTCAGATTACACAATTTTTACACTATTTTACATTTTTCGTTCAAACTTACTCCCGAATTTTCCCATTCCAGCACATTTTTTGTATTTTGAATTGAAAAAAGTGTCAAGCTTACGTCTGAATCATCCGCCCATTGTCGCAGCGGCTCAAACTGGGACTTTTTTATCTTTGCAAATAGAATGAATCCGGTTATAATAAGAAGGAACTTTTTTTTAACCAATCTATAATCAGGCAGGTAATAGTATGTATAAATTAAATTTTAATGAGCCGGTTCATGTTCATTTTATTGGAATCGGTGGAATCAGCATGAGCGGTCTTGCTGAGATTCTTCACGAAGAGAACTTTACCATTTCCGGATCCGACGCACACGAATCTGATCTGACAAAGAATCTGGAAGCAAAAGGCATTCAGGTTTTCTATGGGCAGCGTGCAGCAAATATCATTCCTGGAATTGATCTCTGTGTATATACCGCAGCAATCCGCGAGGACAACCCGGAATTTATGGAAGCAAAAGCAAAGGAAATCCCAATGCTCACCCGCGCAGAACTGCTCGGACAGATCATGGATAATTATGAACGCTCCATCGCAGTTGCCGGAACCCACGGTAAGACAACAACAACCTCGATGATCAGTACCATCCTTCTTGCTGCAAAGGCAGACCCTACGATCAGTGTTGGTGGTATCCTTCAGGCAATCCATGGCAATCTGCGTGTCGGAAATTCCGAAGTTTTTATCACCGAAGCCTGTGAATACACGAACAGCTTCTTAAATTTCCGTCCGAAATACAGTATCATCTTAAATATCGAGGCAGAGCATCTCGACTTTTTTAAAGATCTTGATGATATCCGCCACTCTTTCCACAAATTTGCTGCTAATACACAGCCGGAAGGTGCAACAATCATAAACGGAGACATCCCGGATTATGAAAAGATCATAGAAGGACTTCCACAGCAGATTATCACTTATGGCTTAAGTAATACATCGGATTATTATCCAGAAAATATCCAGTTTAACGAAAAAGCCTGTGCTTCCTTTACCGCAATGTACAAGGGCAAAAAGGTTATGGATGTAAGCTTAAATGTACCAGGCATGCACAATGTTTCTAACGCACTTGCAGCAATCGCTCTTGCCCTGGATCTGAAGCTTCCGGAATCTTCTATCATTTCCGGACTCGACCAATTTGGCGGTGCAGACAGGAGATTCCAGTATAAGGGCAAAGTCGACGGCATTACTGTCATTGATGATTATGCACACCATCCAACTGAGATCCGTGCAACTTTAACCGCTGCTGCCAATTATCCACATAAACGGCTTGTACTTGTATTTCAGCCACACACATATTCCAGAACCAAAGCCTTTCTTGGCGATTTTGCAGATGTTCTTTCCATGGCAGATGTTGTTGTTCTTGCAGATATCTACGCGGCCCGCGAGAAAAACACATTCGGAATCAGCTCAAAGGATATTCTGGATAAATTAAAAGCCAAGGGAACCGAAGCTTATTATTTCCCATCCTTTGAAGAAATTGAGAAATTCTTACTGGAAAACTGTATCTCTGGCGATCTTCTGATCACAATGGGCGCCGGCAATGTTGTTGAAATTGGCGAAAATATTCTTGGAAAATAAAGTTTTCCACATTATCCACATCACATACTGGATAACTTCCAGATGGGGTGTGGATTTTTTTGTGGTTAATTATCCACAGTTTTCCACTTTTTCAAATCCCTGATTTCTCTGCACTTTTCTGTATGGCTGTCGAACCTTTTCGAGTTTTCCACGAAGTTATCCACATTATCCACATTGCTGTGCACAGGAATATACTCCCATATTCACACCTTATGCTTAAGATTCCGTGAGTATTCCACAGTATTTTTCCATTTTCCTGTGGATAACTGTCTCCGCTTTCATCTTCACTTTAACTTCTGATTATGATATAATGAGCGCAGACAACGAGACGTACCAAATAGGATAGCCATGAGTGCGATGTGCTTGCACAAAAGCAGTCATGCTTATCCTATTTGATAGGGCGACTGCCCGTACAGCCCAAGAAACAATATGTTTCTTGGGCTTGGTACGGCGAGATAACTAGGCATCATGTGCGTAAGCACAGTTAGAAAGAGGTAATCCATATGACAGCCATTCAATTACACAGTGATTGTCCAGATGCAATGACAACAATTTCCAATTATTTTATTGATCATTACATGCCGGAGGCAAATGGCGAATTTGTAAAAGTATATATTTATCTGCTCCGCTGCATGGGCGCTCCGGAACCGAATGTTTCCGTCTCAGCGATTGCAGATTTGTTTGAACATACCGAAAAGGATGTTGTCCGGGCATTAACCTACTGGGAGAAAAACGGACTTCTCCGCATCGAATACACTGCTGACCAGACGATAAAAGGGATCTGCTTTCTTCATCCGGCCAGCACATCCATGGAACAGACAAAAGAAGCCTCCAATATGGCTTCCAGATCAGCTGCCACAGGCAGTCCGGCCAGCCAGACACAGTCTGTATCCATGACTGCCACATCCTTCTCAAATGCTCCATCTAAAAAAGAGTATACGCTTGATGAGATCAAAGCATTCCAGAAGGATGAAGATATTTCCGAGCTTTTCTTTATTGTAGAGACTTATCTAAAGCACCCACTTAGTCCAACCGATATCAATACGATCCTTTACTGGCATGAATCCCTTCATTTTTCTACAGAGCTGATCGTTTATCTGGTCGAATACTGTATCAGTAAGGGACATTCCAGTCTGCGATATATGGATAAGGTTGCTATGGGCTGGTGCGACAGCCAGATCACAACCGTGGAACAGGCAAAGGCGAATTCTGCTGCCCACTGTCAGGTCTACTATGGCGTGATGAAAGCACTTGGCATTTCCGGGCGCAACCTTGTAGAATCCGAAACAGTTCTGATTAACAAGTGGACAAAGGACTTCGGCTACGACATGGAACTGATCCAGGAAGCCTGCAGACGCACGATTACAGCCACGCATCAGCCAAGCTTTGAATATACTGATAAAATCCTGACAAGCTGGCACAAAAGCAGTGTACATACTATAAAGGATGTTTCCCGGCTTGATTCTGACTATAACCGTAATAAAAAAGCAGCGGCGCAGCCTTCTGCCCCTGCACCGGCATCCCGGAATAAATTCAACAATTTTAACCAGCGTGACTATGATTATGACCAGCTGGAAAAAATGCTATTAACCACATCCGTCCATGAATAATTCCATGGTCAGTTCACATGATATAGTGGAGGAACAACATGTCTTTAACCAATGCACAATATGATGAGATCATCCGCAGCTATGATGCTGTCCAGCTTAAGAATTCCAGGCTCCGGCAGCGGCGCCTGAAAGAAATCTATGCTAAAGAGCCAAAACTCAAAGAGCTGGATGATTCCATCGCCTCCTGTTCTGTCGCACAGGCACATAAATACTTAGATGGCCAACAGAGCGCTCTTGTTGAACTTAAAGTTCAGCTTGCAAATATAAGGCAAAAACGGCAGGCACTGATCCGTGAGCTTGGATACCCTGCCAATTACCTTGATCCGGTGTATGATTGTCCAGACTGTCATGATACTGGTTTTATCAATGGAAAACGCTGTCACTGCTTTAAGCAGGCAATGATTAACGTCGTTTATGCACAGTCCAATATAAGACAGATCCTTGCCAAAGAGAACTTTGAAAGCTTCTCCTATGATTATTATTCGGATGATGACATAAATCCGGCTAACGGCCTTTCCGCACTAGGTGCAGCAAAGCATGCCGTTGCTGAATGCCGCCGTTTTGTTGATACCTTTGACAAAAAACCAAATAATCTGTTTTTTTATGGAGATACCGGAGTTGGCAAAACTTTTCTTTCCAACTGCGTTGCGAAAGAGCTGTTAGATGCAGGTTATTCTGTTATCTACTTTACAGCCTTTCAATTATTTGATATATTAAGCAAAGGTGTGTTTAAAAAGGATTCCGATGCGATTGCCGCACACCAGAATATCTTTGATTGTGATCTTTTGATCATTGACGATCTTGGTACGGAGCTTTCCAACTCCTTTACCACATCACAACTATTCTTATGCATCAATGAACGCATACTTCGCCAGAAATCGACGATCATATCCACAAATCTGAACATGAACCAGATGGTGGATATCTATTCTGAACGGACACTGTCCCGGATTTCCAGCAACTATACAATTCTGAAGCTTTTCGGCGATGATATTCGTATCAAAAAACGCCGTATGCGATAAATAACCAATCATTGTTTTTATGGAGGAGTCATCAAATGCCAAAAGATGAAAAATTTTTAGAAACTATTCCACAGGGAATTCTTGCTCTTATCCCTACCAAAAGCTGTAAAGAGATGGGTGAAAAGGTAGACCACTATCTTGCAAAGTGGAGAGGCAGAAGAGAACACGATCATCTCAACGATATCGCATTTAAGGATTATGCCAAGGACAGCTACATTATCGAGCCGTATACACCAAGATTTGGTTCCGGTGAAGCAAAATGTGTCATTAACCACTCTGTCCGCGGTTACGATGTTTACATCATGGTTGATGTAACCAATTACAGCCTTACCTATTCTTTATGCGGTCACACGAACCATATGTCACCAGATGACCATTATCAGGATCTGAAACGTGTCATTGCTGCTATTGGTGGTAAAGCAAGAAGAATCACCGTAATTCTTCCTTTCCTGTATGAAAGCCGCCAGCACAAACGTACCTCCCGTGAGTCCTTAGACTGTGCTTTAGCGCTTCAGGAGCTGATCGCTATGGGTGTTGATAACATCATTACCTTTGATGCCCACGATCCACGTGTCCAGAATGCAATTCCATTAAAGGGCTTCGATACCGTTCAGCCAGCATACCAGTTCATCAAAGGTATCTTTAAAAACGTAAAGGATATCCAGATTGACGCTGACCACTTAATGATCATCAGCCCGGATGAAGGTGCTACCGGACGCGCAATCTACATGGCAAACGTACTTGGTGTTGATATGGGTATGTTCTACAAACGCCGTGATTACAGCACCATCATTGATGGCCGCAACCCGATCGTTGCCCATGAATTCTTAGGTGATTCTGTAGAAGGCAAGGATGTTATGATCATCGATGATATGATTTCTTCCGGTGAAAGCATGATTGACACTGCAAAAGAATTAAAGAAACGTAAGGCTAAGAGAATCTTTGTTGTATCTACCTTCGGACTTTTCACAAATGGTCTTGAGAAATTTGATCAAGCTTACAAAGATGGTCTTATCTACCGTGTTGTAACAACGAACCTGATCTACCAGACACCAGAGCTTCTTTCCAGAGAATATTACATCAGCTGTGACATGAGCAAATACATCGCTTTCATCATTGATAACTTAAATCATGATGCATCAATCAGTGAGCTGTTAAATCCTTATGAAAGAATTAAGAAGCTTGTCAACGAATACACAGAAGAGCAGAAACAAAACGCATAATTTTATTGACAAAACCATAAAACAAAAGGTCTGCAAAAAACCAAATCTGCAGACCTTTTTTTGTTTGTCCTTTCTTACATAAAAAAATGGTTTCTGGATCAAACATCCAGAAACCATTCTGTTTTTACAAAAAACAATAAAATTATACTAACTCAAGAAGTACTTCTAAAGCTCCGTCACCTTTACGCTGACCGATCTTTACGATTCTTGTGTATCCACCGTTACGATCTGCGTATTTTGGTGCATACTCATCGAATAATTTTGCACAAAGATCAACCTCTTTTGTGTTCTTCTTCTTTCCAGCACCAGCTGCTGGAACCTCTTTTACAGAGTAAAGAACCTTAAGCATCTCTCTTCTTGCATGAAGACGGGAAGGCATATCTTTCTTGATTGTCTTCTCTACTTCATCATATACTGTAACTTTCTTTCCATCGACAACTTCTTTTACTCTCTTGCCATCTTTGTCCTTGCGGGCAACCTTAGCCTTTACAGTAACTTCTTCAAAGTTGTCTTTCTCTCTTACTGCAGAAGCGATTAAGCCTTCAGCGATCTTACGAACTTCTTTTGCTTTTGCTTCTGTTGTAACGATCTTACCATTTGCGATAAGAGCTGTTACCTGTCCTCTTAATAATGCCTTTCTCTGGCTTGAGGTTCTGCTTAATTTACGATACTTTGCCATTTGAATAATCCTCCATTTGTGGAACATCCGGCCACGCTCTTTGGTCTTACTTACCGAATGTATCATCTTGTTGTGACAGCATATGCTGCCAGGTGCCACTCACGAGTCCGACATAGGCCACGCTCTTTGGTCTTACTGGTTCTGCCTCTATGAGTTTATAAAAAAGGGATCGGCGTTTATTCTTCACCCTGATTTAACTGTAATCCTAATTCTTTTAACTTCGCTAATACTTCCTCTAAAGACTTACGTCCAAGGTTACGAACCTTCATCATATCTTCAGGTGTTCTGTTTGTCAGCTCTTCCACTGTGTTGATTCCTGCTCTCTTTAAGCAGTTATAAGAACGTACAGATAACTCAAGCTCATCGATATTCATCTCAAGAACTTTCTCTTTTGCATCATTCTCTTTTTCGATCATAACCTCTGCCTGCTGTGCAGCATCGGATAAATCAATAAACAGATTTAAATGCTCACTTAAAACCTTAGCTGCAAGTGATACAGCTTCATCTGGCTCTAAGGTTCCGTTTGTATAAACATCTAATGTCAGCTTATCATAATCTGTGATCTGACCAACACGAGTATTCTCGATTGTCAAATTAACACGGTCGATCGGAGTATAAATAGAATCTACAGCGATCACACCAATCGGAGTGTCCTCTGTCTTGTTCTTATCCGCACTTACATATCCTCTTCCTTTTGTGATTGTAAGCTCCATGTATAATTTGCTTTCTGCTCCGCCGTTTAAGTGTGCAATTACTAAATCCGGGTTCATGATCTCGATATCGGAATCAACCTGAATATCAGCTGCTGTAACAACGCCTTCACCTTCGAATTCAATATAAGCAACTTTTGGTTCATTAGTAGAGCTATTATTTCTAATAGCAAGACATTTGATGTTCA
>CAKRLN010000074.1 GCA_934359535.1 uncultured Lachnospiraceae bacterium | reverse complement strand
ATACGCAGAATACACCATTAATGTCAGTGCTTCGGGATATCGACCGATTAACATATCTGCTATCGATGTCCTTCCGGAAGAAACGGCAATCCAGAATGTGTGGCTTCAGGCGGAGGACGCACCGGGGGATCCGATAGACAATATTGTTATCCCGGCACACACGCTTTATGGGAATTATCCTCCGAAGATCCCGGAATCCGAGGTAAAACCGGTAACGGAAACGGGTGAGATCGTATTAAGCCGTGTTGTGATTCCGGAATTTGTTGTTGTCCATGATGGTGCACCTACGGATTCCACTGCAAATAATTATTATGTCCGTTACCGCGATTATATCAAAAACGTTGCATCCAGTGAGATCTATGCTACATGGCCGGACGCAACACTTCGGGCAAATATTCTTGCGATCATGTCTTTTACAATGAACAGGGTTTATACCGAGTGGTATAGGGGAAAAGGATACGATTTTACGATTACATCCTCAACGGCTTTCGACCACAAATTTGTTTACGGAAGAAATATCTTCGAGAATATTTCGCGGGTGGTTGATGAGATGTTTGAGAATTATCTTTCCCGTCCGAATGTACGACAGCCGATCTTAACACAGTACTGTGACGGACAGCGGGTTTCCTGCCCAGACTGGATGACGCAGTGGGGCTCAAAATATCTTGGGGATCAGAATTACTCTGCAATTGAGATTCTCCGGGAATTTTACGGGGACGATATGTATATTAATACGGCGGAAGAGATTTCCGGAATTCCAGCCTCCTGGCCGGGCTATAATCTTGGAATCGGTGCAACCGGTGCAAAGGTAAGGCAGCTGCAGGAGCAGCTGCAGCGTATCGCATTAAGCTATCCGGCAATCCCGGAGGTTGTTCCGGATGGAATCTATGGGGAACAGACGAGACGTTCTGTGGAAGGCTTCCAGTCGGTGTTTGGTCTTCCGGTCACCGGAATTGTGGATTACCGGACATGGTATCTGATTTCTGCGATTTATGTCGCAGTTACCCGAATCGCTGAGCTTGTGTAGAAGAGAATATCGTCTATAGGGAAGGGACACTGAAAATGCAAGCAGTGTCTCTTCTCATTTTTTCTGCATTATGGTATACTAAAAGAACCATGAAAAATTATAAGATTATCATACAGTACGATGGAACAAAATATAAAGGCTGGCAGGTGCAGCGTTCGACGGAGCTTACGATTCAGGGCAAGCTCCAGGGGGTGCTTGAAAAGCTCTGTGGACATCCGGTAGAGGTCATTGGATCGGGGAGAACGGATGCCGGGGTGCATGCGTTTGGCCAGGTGGCGAATTTTCATATGGATGAGCATTTTTCGGAGGATGAGATTTTTTATAATCTGAACCGTTATCTTCCGGAGGACATTGCAGTGACGCAGATTGAGGAAGTGGATGAGCGGTTTCATGCAAGATATCATGCGGTGGAGAAGACTTACCGGTACCGGATTCATACGGGAACCGTTTCTAATGTGTTTGAGCGGAATTATGTGTACCGCTATAAGGAAGCATTAGATGTAACGCAGATGGAAAAGGCGGCAAAGCTTCTCCTTGGAACACATGATTTTACTTCGTTTTGCGGTAACAGCAAATTCAAAAAATCAGCGGTGCGCACAATTTTTACGATTACGATCGAAGAAAAGCCGGATGAGGTTGTTCTTACATATTCCGGGGACGGATTTTTACAGAATATGGTTCGTATTCTGACCGGAACATTGATTGAAGTGGGAACTGGAAGAAGAAATCCGGAAGAGATGACGCAGATCCTTGCAGCGAAGGACCGGAAGGAAGCAGGGTTTACGGCACCTCCGCAGGGGCTTGCGTTAATGCAGGTCACCTATTGACAAAAATAGACACAAAGGACGAAAACATTCATGCAGCAATGGTTTGAAATACAGAAAGGAGCCGATTTTGGCGCGATTGGAAGACGTTACGGGATTAATCCCGTTACGGCACGGATTATAAGGAACCGTGAGGTGACAGAGGATGAGGACATCCGTCGTTTCCTTTTTGGAACAGTGGAGGATCTCTATGATCCGATGCTTATGAAGGACATGGATCTTCTGACTGATCTTTTATGCGTTAAGATTACAGAGCAGGCAAAAATCCGTGTGATTGGAGATTACGATATCGATGGTGTCATGTCATCGTATATTTTTGTGACAGCGTTAAAGCGGTGCGGAGCGGATGTCAGTGTACAGATTCCGGACCGGATGAAGGATGGCTATGGATTGAACCGTCATCTGATCGGACAGGCAAAGGCGGACGGAATCGATACGATTTTAACCTGTGACAATGGAATTGCGGCGATCGATGAGATCGCATATGCCGAGGAGCTTGGTATGACGGTGCTTGTCACCGACCACCATGAGATTCCGTATGTGGAAGAGGATGGTGTCCGGGTATACAGGAAGGTATGCGCAGATGCAGTTGTGAACCCACACCAGAAGGATTGTACCTATCCATATAAGAATCTCTGTGGTGCAGGAGTTGCGTGGAAGGTCGTGTGTGTCTTATACAGGAAGCTTGGAATTCCGCAGGAGGAGACGTTGGATTTTCTGGAGAATGCAGCGTTTGCAACGGTTGGGGATGTCATGGACTTAACGGATGAGAACCGGATACTTGTAAAGGAAGGCTTAAAGCGGATACATAACACGAAGAATACCGGAATGCGTGCATTGATTTCCCAGTGCGGGTTAAAACCGGAGGAGATCAGTGCCTACCATTTCGGATTTGTGCTTGGTCCATGTATCAATGCAAGCGGGAGACTTGAGACGGCAAAGCTTGCCCTTTCCCTTCTGCTTGAACAGGATGAAAAAGAGGCAGAGCAGATTGCAAGGGAGCTTGTAGATTTAAATGAGCGCAGGAAGGAAATGACTGCTTCCGGGGTGGAAGAGGCAAAGCAGCTTTACGAGGAATACGGCTATGAGAAGGATCGTGTGCTTGTGCTTTATCTTCCGGATGTGCATGAGAGCATTGCAGGGATTATCGCAGGAAGAATTAGAGAATGCTATTACCGCCCGGTATTCGTTTTAACCGACGCAGAGGATGGGGTAAAGGGCTCAGGAAGATCAATCGAGAATTATTCGATGTATGAGCAAATGTGCCGCTGTCAGGAGCTTTTTACCAAATTTGGAGGGCATCCGATGGCAGCAGGGCTTTCCCTTCCGAAAGAAAATGTTGAGCTGTTTAGGCAAAGAATCAATGAGCTTTGCACACTTTCGGACAAAGAGCTTATTCCAAAGATCCGGATTGATGTGCCAATGCCGATGGATTATGTATCCATGGAGCTGGTGCGCGAATTTGCACTGCTTGAGCCATTTGGGAAGGGCAATGCAAAGCCGGTGTTTGCGGATCGGGGCATTCGGATGAAACGGCTTTACAGTGTCGGCAAAATGCGTAGGATCTGGAAAATGACGCTTGTGACGGCAGGAGGCAATGAGGTTTCTGGAATTTATTTTGGAGATCCGGAGGAGTTCCTTTCGGATCTTACAGAAGGCTTTGGCTCACAGGCGGTGGAAGATGCGCTGCGCGGAGCAGATAATCCGATTCTTCTATCGGTGATTTATTATCCAAGAATTAACACGTACCGGATGGAGGAGAGCCTACAGTTTGAAATACAGTATTACAGGATATCAGGGAGGCAGTAAATAAATGTTTGGCAATAAAACAAGGGCATTAAGGGCAGAAAATCAGAGAATGGATAACGATCTGCGCAGTGCAGGGGATCTGTTTGCAAGGATCGCAGATCAGGATGAGCGTTTACAGGGGTATTATGCAGATATGCAGGAATCCAGGGCGCAGCTGGAGAAGGGCAGACAGCAGCTCGTCCAGAATTCTGACACAGCAGCGGCATTAATTGCGGAAAATGTTGGCTATATGGGACAGATGGGCACGGCACTTGGTCTTTTCGGACAGCAGCTGCTTGCTGTGTCCAATGCCCAAAAAGAAGCGTTAGAAGGCATTAATAATCAAAAAGCAGTACTTGGGGCACTTGAGGAAGGCATTATGCAGGGCACAGCAGCCGAAACTCCTCGGAATGAGGAAGAAGAGGCTGAGGAGGACGATACAATACGTCAGGAAATCTTAGAGACGATGTCCGGACTTGGAAAAGAAATGGGAGTACTTGCCTTAAATGCAGCGATTGAGGCCGGAAGAATGGGCGAAGAGGGCAGACAGTTTATGACAGCAGCAGAGCAGGTGCGTGTGCATGCAGGGGAATATGACAAAGCAGCTCTTCAGATCAAAGAGATTATGGAGAGAGATAAGAAGCGTATCGCAGAGCTGGAGAAACAGGTTGACAGGATGCAGGTCTGCCTTTCGGAAAGCAAAACGTCGGTAAGCGCATTACAGGAGCGTCAGGAGAATGCCAGGAAGGCAGTAAGCCGGATCTCTGTGGAAGCACTTATGGAACAGCTTACCGGAATGAAAGAGACGTTTCAGAAGGTCACAGACCATGACCAGCAGATTGCAAAGATCGGGGAGCGGAATCAGATCCAGCTTGCGGACATGGAAGAGGAGGCAAAGGTATATCTGGATCTGCAGGAGGAAGCAGCAGGACAGATGCGGCCGTTAATTGATGAGGCAGCAGATTACAGTCTGCATTTTAATCATTAGAACAGTTTATACGTATGATGAGGGAGAAAGAATATGGATAAGGAGACCTTTTCATTTCCATCGAAGGATGGAAAGACAAAAATTTATGCAGTAAAATGGATTCCGGATGATGGAACCTACCGTGCCATTTTGCAGATTACGCATGGGATGATTGAATTTGTGGAGCGTTATGAGGCCTTTGCAAAGTATCTGACGGAGCATGGATTTCTCGTTGTCGGACATGACCATCTCGGACATGGGGCTTCGGTTGGCTCTACCGCGGACTGGGGATATTTTTCTGAGTCAGATCCGAGTGACACCCTTGTGGCAGATATGCATACGCTTCGTGAGATGATCCAGAAGGAGAATGAAGAGATTCCATACTTTATGCTTGGGCACAGCATGGGCTCTTATATGCTCCGGAAATATCTTGCTTTTCATGGGGAAAAGCTGTCGGGTGCAATCATCATGGGAACCGGCTTTATGCCGCAGAATGTGACAAAGCTTGGACTTACCCTGGCAAAGCTTACGGCAAAGCTTCGCGGTGGAAGATACAGAAGCCGGCTTTTAGAGCAGCTTACCTTCGGGAAACCGTATAAAAAATATGACCTTACCGGAAAAAATGCGAAAAACAGCTGGCTTACGAAGGATGAGAAGATCGTGAAGTGGTATTATTCCGAGCCGCGTTGTACGTTTCATTTTACGGCAAATGGTTATATCGGTCTGACCGAGGCAGTGCTTTTTGACTGCGATCCGAAGAACCTGCGTACCTATAACAAGCGGGTTCCGGTCTTTCTTGTATCCGGAAAGGATGATCCGGTCGGGGACATGGGGGAAGGTGTTAAGAAGGTATATCAGATGTTTCGGGATGCGGGACTGCGCGATGTGGAGTACCGGCTTTATGAGAATGACCGCCATGAAATTCTAAATGAGACAGATAAGGAAACGGTTTATCATGATATCCTGACATGGATGGAAGAGAAGATGGACCGGTATTATATATAAGGAAAAACACTTCCCAGATCAGATCTGAGGAAGTGTTTTTTCGTAGTTATCGGAGGCAGCAGGAACCTTAGACCAGCTGCGGACATATACAATGTAATACATGACACCGGAAAGCAGGAATGCGGTAAACACATCAAAGGCAGAATGCTGTTTGATAAACATCGTTGATAAGATGATGCTGACCGTAAGGATTCCGGTAAGAAGCCGGACGGTTTTACGGTTCTTGAATTCCGGGCTTTTGATTACAGCAAGGTAAATTCCGATGGAATTATATACGTGGATGCTTGGAAAGAGG
Source organism: uncultured Lachnospiraceae bacterium (assembly GCA_934359535.1). Taxonomy (GTDB): domain Bacteria; phylum Bacillota; class Clostridia; order Lachnospirales; family Lachnospiraceae; genus Roseburia. Next base: position 4,469 of record CAKRLN010000074.1, on the reverse strand, counting down.
TTGGTCGGTGTGTCCGTCGCATACAGCCACTCACAGAGCATGGTAAATACGTTATGGTGTGTAAAGTAATAAGGACGTAAAAACTGTCCGTTTGGAAAAACCGTTGAGATAATTAAAAAGATGGTCATTCCGGTAAATAAAAAGGCACACAGCCTGTAATAGATGTCTTTGTTATGAAGAGCAAAATATGCAATGCCCCATGCGACAAAACCAAACCACATCAGATATGGGATGACAAAGTATTCACAGAATGGGATATAGTCATCCAGTGCGGTATGGATCACATGAAAATGTGTAGTGACATTCTTCTCCACATAGGAGAACCATGCAAGGTATACAATGAAATAGGAAAGAATCCAAAGATGTTTGTATTTTTTTAATAAAGCAGAAAAACGTTCCTTTAATGAATGCATAAATCTCACCTTTCTTAATCCTGCGGGTCTTGTGCTCCTTCTCGGTTCTGATTATAGCACAGGGTTTTTTAACATACAATTCACATTTTGCTTTCTTAATAAAGTTTATGAAAATCTTAAGAAATCGTGCCTGCGCGAAGGAACATCACAAAAATTTTACAGAATTGTTAAATAAATATATATTTTTTGACTTTCGAAAAAGTCACGGTATAATGATACGTGGTATTGTGTCGTCATAGTATCGTATGACCATACAAAGGAGAAAATTAAGAAAAGAGGAGTACTATGTTAAAGAAGATTCATTTGGATAAGAAAAAAGCATTGATCGCCGTGGGCATTGTCTGTGGGATCCTTGCTGCTTTGTACATTGGATTTTCCGTATTTTTTATGAATCATTTCTTTTTCCGCACAACGATAAACGGAATTCCGGTATCGGGCTGTACCGCTGATAAGGTGCAGAAGCAGGCGGAAGATTCCATAAAGGGCTATGCACTCAGCATAAATGGAAGAGATGGTGTAAAAGAGGAGATTTCAGGAACGGATGTCGGACTTGCCGCAAAATCCGATGGTAAGCTTGAGAAGCTTTTAAAGGAGCAGAATGGCTTCGTATGGCCGGCAAAGCTTTTTTCACCGGATAAGCTGAAAAGTGAGACGTTAGTCTCTTATGATGAGGACAAGTTAAAGAGCGCAGTTTCAGAATTAGACTGCATGAACCCTTCAAACCAGACAGAGCCACAGGACGCACATATTTCGGATTATGATGCCCAAAATGGTTATACCGTTGTCGATGAGGTGGAAGGAAATGCGCTTGATGCGGATCAGGTCAATCAGGTCATTGAGACTGCGATAAGCGGACTTTCTGACAGTGTGGATCTTGAGAAGGAAGGCTGCTATAAGGAACCACAGGTCAGAAGTGATGATAAGGATTTACAGAGTGCCTGTGATAAGGTGAATTCCTATCTGAAATCCAGCATTACCTATCAGGTTGGAGATAAGGGGCAGACACTTGATGCTTCTACTTTCGGTTCCTGGATTTCCCTGGACGAGAATTTAGAACCGGTTATTGATGAGAATGCTGTAGCAGAATATGTATCCTCACTTTCAAGCACCTATAATACATGCAACGGGACAAAATCCTTTAAGACATCTTATGGAGCGACGGTTGAAGTAGGAAATGTACATTACGGATGGAAGGTCGATAAGGCTGCAGAAGCGGATGCAATTGTTTCTGACATCGAAAGTGGTAAGGCTGTTACAAGAGATCTGAATTATTCCCAGACAGCGGCAAGCCACGGTGCAAACGATTATGGAAATTCCTATGTAGAAGTCAATCTGACCGGCCAGCATCTGTTTTTATACAAAAACGGAAGCCTTGTGCTTGAGAGTGATGTTGTAACCGGTAAGACGGATGGCTCCCATGAGACACCGCCTGGAGTGTTCGGAATTACCTACTGTGAGAGAAACGCAACACTGCGTGGTGCAAACTACGCAACACCGGTTGCGTACTGGATGCCATTCAACGGGGATATCGGACTTCATGATGCAACCTGGCAGCCGGCATTTGGAGGAACCTTATACACCTTCAAGGGGTCTCATGGATGTGTCAACCTTCCGCTTGGTGTTGCCAAGACAATTTTTGAAAATGTCGAGGCAGGGTTCCCTGTGATCTGTTATGACCTTCCGGGTACGGAGCATCTGACAGCAGACCAGCAGGCGGCAGCAGATTTTGATTCCGCAGCTTCTGCAATCGGAAATGTAACGTTAGATTCGGAGCCTGCGATTACCGCAGTCCGTGCGCAGTACGAAGCACTTTCTGCACTTGCTAAGAAATATGCAAAGGGGCTGGATACATTAACAGCAGCAGAGGACACCTTAAACCAGCTTAAGGCGCAGCAGGCAGCAGACCAGCAGCAGGCAGCGGATCAGCAGCAGGCGGCAGACCAGCAGCAGGCGGCAGGTCAGCAGCAGGCAGCAGATCAGCAGCAGGCAGCACCACAGCAATAAAAGAATATAAGACAGAAAAAAACAGATTCTGCAAATCCGTCTGGATTGCAGAATCTGCTTTTTTTTAGTTGGATTCTAAAATCGCAACACCCCATGGTGCAAGCGTAACGGAATCCCCCTTTGCAACAGCTTTTCCGGTAAGAAGCTCGACGGCATCGGCTGGGATTGCATCCGTGTGTCTGGTTTCGGCGGAATAATTGAGCAGGTACAGGATGTGCTTTCCGGCATCATTTGTTCCCTGCTTGACAACGATGGGATAGGAGGCTGGAGCCGGGAGCTTGTCCTTTTCAAAAAGAGATATTTTTTCAAAGAAATCCTCCAAAAGACGGATCAGTACTTTTTCATCAAACATCGTTCCAAGGTACATCGTATGGCCATTTCCGTAGTCATTGGCAGAGACAGCGCTGTAGCGTCCCCATGCCGGATGCTCGTAGGAGGCAAGGCAGGAAGCGGTATCGCAGGTTACAAGCTCCATCCATTCCTGCGCAAAGCCATGTACACCCTGATAGGATACGCCTGTTTTTTTCGGAAGCGTGAACTGGTCATAGTGGATGCCGAGTGCCTCATGCAGGATGTGCGGCTGGGTATCGTGATAGATTTTCAAATGTTCATCGGAAAAGCCGCTCTTAAAGGTTGCGATCAGGCTGCCACCTTTTTTTACATAGTCGGATAAGGCATAAAGCAGCGATTCCTCTGCACTGTAGAGTGCTGGAATCAGGATGCAGTCATATTCTGGAAGGAGCGCGGCATCAGCCGGGATGACATCGTATTCGATATTCATATGGAACAGTGCATCCGAAAGCCAGCGGAAAATCGCATTGTAGCTGTATGCGCCGTTTGAGGCGGTCGGAAAACAGGTAAGCCCGGTTAAGGAAGCGTTGTCCAACAGGATTGCGATCCGGTTTGTTTTTTTCAGGTTCTTTAAATGGAAACCAATCCGTTTCCATTCGTTTCCAATGACACAGCAGTCCCGGTAGGTTTCATTTTCGGCAAGATCATGGGAAAGCACGCCCTTCCAGTAGCTTTCGATTGCATTGTGGATCGAATGCCAGTGCCAGTACATAACAGAATTGGCGCCGTTTGCCAGATGGCTGTAGGCCTGTAAGCGTAGCTGTCCCGGATATGGAAGCCAGCCGGGATTGCCCTGTGCTTCAGTCTCAAGAATCAGATAGTTGTCCCGTTTTAAGCCGCGGGCAATATTGCCACAGGCTGTAATTTCTGCGCCGGTCAGATCATCCTCGCTCGGATGATAGATATCGCATCCGGCAACGGTCATGCATTTTGCAGCCTCAAACTGATTGACCTCCGGCTGTAAACCATAGGAATAATCATGCCACTCAAAGTCAAAGTTCTGCGTGATGAACTGATCAGGTCTTTTGTATTCTTCGATGATTGATGCCTGCCAGGAAAGAAAATCTGTGACAAGCTTTCGCTGGAACTTTGCATATTCGCTGGCAAGGCTCTGGTTAATGGTGCCACGGATATCCGGGAAATCCTCCCACCGGTTGATGCGGTTACTCCAGTAGTCAAGTCCGAATTCCAGGTTGAAGCTGCGAATATCCGGATACTGTTTTTTCAGTTCATCGACAAACATCTGCTGGGCACGCATGGAACAGGTGTCGTAATGCTTTGTCTCATTGTCGAGCTGGAAGCCGATCACATGAGGCTCATCTGCGATCTCTTCCATAAGCCTTCTTATCATGCGCTCCGCGTGGAAGCGGTAGAGAGGGTGTGTGATATCCATGTTCTGGCGGTGCCCGTAGAGCTCCTGTCCATTGTGGTTTAATGCCAGGATGTCATCGGCTTTTTTGGCAAGCCAGGATGGAATGGCGTAGGTCGGTGTTCCGATGATGACTGAGATATGATGGCGTTTTGCAGCATCTAACATCCGGTGCAGATGGGTAAAGTCAAATTCCCCATCTGCCGGTTCCCAGGTGCTCCAGGTTGATTCTGCGATCCGGATGACATTCATGCCTGCCCGTTCCATCATTTCCATATCTGTTTCAATCCGGTCACAGGGCATGTATTCATCATAATAGGCGGCCCCGTAAT
>CAKRLN010000073.1 GCA_934359535.1 uncultured Lachnospiraceae bacterium | reverse complement strand
CTGAACAGGTAAAAGCAATCTTAAAGAAGACAAAGGAGCTGGATCTTAAAAAGGAGCGGATTTTTGAACAGCTGATGGGTGAGCTTGAGCCAAAGGGAATCCGGGTGATTAATTTTAACCGGCTGTCCGCAGAAGAGAGAAAGCTTTTAGAAACTTATTTTGACCATGAGATCGCACCGTATCTTTCGGCGAATATTATCAGCAAGCAGCAGCCGTTTCCGTTTCTTAGGAATAAAGAAATTTATGCGGTTGCACTTCTTGAGACAAAGGGCGGAAAGAAAAAGACAGCCATTATCCCATGCAGCAACAATGTATTCAAGCGTCTGATTGAGATTCCGACAAGACCTGGAAGCTTTCTGCTTTCGGAGGAGATGATCTTACATTTTCTGCCGAAGCTGTTTGTGAAATACCATGTTTTAGAGAAGTCCCTGCTTCGTGTGACAAGAAATGCAGATATTGATACGGAGACAATCTATGATGAGGACTTAGATTACCGTGATGCAATGGAGAATCTGATCAAACAGAGAAAACGTATGAATCCGGTCCGGCTTGAGCTTTCAAGGGATATTGATAAGAAGCTGATCGGTGAGATCTGCAAGTATATCCATATTGAAAAAAGCCATGTCTTTTTCTCGCGTGTGCCGCTTGACATGTCCTTCGTGTTTGCGATCCAGAATTATCTGAAGAAGCAGGGGAAGGAGGAACTGTTTTATCCGAAGCGGACACCGCGGATGTCACAGGAACTGAATCCGAAGGAGAGTCTGCTTGCGCAGGTGGAGAAAAAGGATGTGCTCTTGTCCTATCCATTTGAGAATATCAAAGTGTTTACGAATTTATTGCATGAGGCGGCAAAGGATGATACGGTCGTTTCGATCAAGATGACACTGTACCGTCTGGCAGACAAGAGCCAGATCGTGGATGCCATGGTCGAGGCGGCTGAAAACGGCAAGGAGGTTGTTGTCCTTGTAGAGCTTCGCGCCCGGTTTGATGAGGAAAGCAATATTGAGTATTCGAGAAAGCTTGAGGAGGCAGGCTGCCGCGTGATTTACGGCTTAAATGGCTATAAGGTGCATTCCAAGCTCTGCCTGATTTCAAGAAAAACAAAGGATGGTATTTCCTATATCACACAGGTTGGAACCGGTAATTATAACGAAAAGACATCACAGCTTTATACGGATCTGTCTTTGATCACTGCAGATCAGAGGATTGGAAAGGAAGCCGCAGAGGTGTTTGCCTGTCTTCTGCGCGGAGAGACGATCGATCAGACGGATCATCTTCTGGTTGCACCAAACTGTTTACAGAACAAGGTGCTTGCGATGATGGAGGATGAAATTGCGCATGCAAAAAGAGGGGAGGAGGCTTATATCGGGATTAAGATCAATTCCCTGACAGATAAGGACATTATTGAAAAACTCGTAGAGGCATCCCAGGCTGGGGTAAAAATTGAGATGATCGTAAGGGGAATCTGCTGCCTGATTGCAGGCGTCCCTGGCTATACCGGCAATATCAAGGTAATCAGCATTGTCGGACGATTCCTGGAGCATTCAAGAATTTACCGCTTTGGCACAAAGGAGCGGGAAAAGGTATACATTGCGTCTGCCGATTATATGACAAGGAATACGTTACGGCGTGTAGAGGTTGCGGTTCCGGTCTATGACGACAGGTTAAGGGCAGGACTGGATGAGATGTTTGATACGATGATGCGCGATGACGAAAAAGGCAAGATCCTGATGCCGGATGGCAGCTATGCGGATCGGAAATTAAGTGATGTAGCGCTTGATTCGCAGGAATTTTTCTATGAAAAGGCATACCGTGTGGCAGAAGGAGGCATGTAAAATATGGTAAAAACCTATGTGATTGACACGAATGTTCTGATTCAGGCACCTTATGCGCTCCAGTGCTTTGAGGACAATAAGGTCGTGCTTCCGTTAGTTGTTTTAGAGGAGCTGGATGGACTAAAGAAGGCAGAAGGGGAAAAGGGTGCAAATGCAAGGGCAGCAGTAAGACTGCTTGAAAGCCTGAGACAAAAAGGGGATCTTCTAAAGGGCGTTTCGCTTCCGGAAGGCGGGATGCTTTGTGTGGAGAAGAATTTTGTTCAGGTTCTGCTTCCGGAGGATCTGCCGGACGATAAGCCGGACAACCGGATTCTTAAGGTATGCCGGGGACTTTTGGATCAGGGCGAGTATGTCGTTCTTATCACGAAGGATCTTGTGCTTCGGTTAAAAGCACAGATCATGGGAATTGTGGCTGAGGACTTTGAGCGGGAGCAGATCTCAGATGACGACGCCATGTATACAGGAAGGAGCGCGGCTTATATCCCGGAGGAGCTTGTCAAGGAGTTTAAGAAAAAGGGGGTATGTATTTCAGATGTATACCGCTGCGATGAAGAGGGGTATGTAGTGCCAGCATCTTTTACGGAGAATGAATTTGTGCTTTTAACAGCAGACCAGTCAACGAAAAAGACCTTGCTCGGACGGGTATCCGGGGAAAAAATTGTGCCACTTTCCTATAAAAAGAGCAAGCCATACGGTGTATCACCGCGCAATGTTGGACAGTATTTTATGCAGGAAGCGTTAATGTCGGATGCGAAAAAGGCACCACTTGTTATCATAAAGGGAATGGCCGGCACGGCAAAGACCTTCTATTCCCTTGCGGTCGGGATGGAGAAGCTTTATAATAATCCAACCGGAGAGTACCGAAGAATCATTGTTTGCAGGCCGAATGCGCAGTTTGATGAGGATATCGGATTTCTTCCTGGAGATGAAAAGGAAAAGATTGCGCCTCTGATGCGTCCGGTGATCGATAATTTGGAGCAGATATTAGATTCTGATGAGGAAAAGCGCTATGAGGATGAGGGCATGTTAAGTGACAAGATCGAAGAGGTGTTTGAGCGTGGTATCATTCAGGCGGAGGCTTTGAATTTTATCCGTGGCAGATCAATCGCAAAGACATATCTGATTATTGATGAAGCACAGAATATGACACCGAATCAGGTAAAGGGAATTATCACACGTGCCGGGCAGGGAACAAAGATCATTCTTCTCGGAGATCCGAACCAGATTGACAGACCGTTTCTCGATGAGCGCACCAATGGGTTAAGCTATGCGGCAAAATATATGAAAGGAAGTCCTCTCTGCTGGCAGATCACGTTATCAGCAGAGGAATGCGAGCGTTCACTGCTTGCAATGGATGCGGTAAAGCGTCTATGACATACAAAGAAATTATAAAAAACGAAGAGGTTTGTGCATTTTTAGAGAAAGGGAATGCAAACCTTGGGGTTTTGGGATATACAGATCACTCCCGTGTACACTGCTTACAGGTTGCAAAGCAGGCAGGGATGATTTTGGAAAAATTCGGATATTCTGAGAAAGAGATCGAACTTGCAAAGATCGCAGGCTATATGCATGACATCGGGAATGCCATAAACCGGTCACATCATGCAGAATACGGGGCGCTTCTTGCAGACCGGATCTTAAAAGAGACGGACATGCCGCTTTCGGACCGGATTACGGTAATGTCTGCAATCGGAAATCATGATGAATCGACCGGTGGACCGGTCGATGCGGTTTCTGCGGCACTGATCATTGCGGATAAGACGGATGTGCGGAGAAGCCGTGTGCGGCAGAAGGAAAAATCGGCATTCGATATTCATGACCGCGTGAATTATGCCGTAACAGCGTCAAAGCTTAAGATTAAGAAGGATAGATCAGCAATTGCTTTAAATCTTCAGATTGATGAGTCAATCTGTTCCATGTATGATTATTTTGAGATTTTTCTAGGCCGGATGATGTTATGCCGGAAATCCGCAGAAATACTTGGTTCTGCATTTAAGCTTACGGTAAACGGAAGAAAAGTGCTGTAGTTATAAAGTATTTCTAAAAGTATTGGAAAAGCAATTGACGATAGGAACAGGAATGCGTTATAGTGGAGGGGTTAAAGAATAGGAATGGAGGCATTTTATGGGTGATTTTTTTAATCCGGATAACGCATTTTCAAAATTTATGACCAAGCTTGTAGACATGGTTATTTTAAGCGTTTTATTTGTGATCAGCTCAATCCCGGTTATTACAATCGGTGCGGCGGGCTGTGGTCTGTATTATTCTATGAACAAATCAATCCGTCACAACAGGGGATATGTTTCAGCGGAATTCTGGAATGGATTTAAGAGCAATTTTAAGGTGGCGACACCGATCTGGCTTTTTTCTCTGGCTGGATATCTTCTGATGGCGGCGGATTTGTATCTTGTTACACATCTGATGTCGGGTGGTGCATATTCTGCACTCACGATCGTATTCATTGTTATCACGATTTTTCTGACTGCGTGGAATCTGTATACGTTTCCATATATCAGCCGTTTTGAAAATACAAGAAGGGAAAGCATGGGCAATGCCGGAAGGATTGCGATTGCAGAGCTTCCATGGACAATCTGCCTTGTGATTGTATGGGTGCTTTGCATTCTTGTATGTTATCTTTTTTTCCCGGTGGTAGTTATCGCTCCGGCAATCTATGCGTATGTGGCAAATATCATCCTTGAGGGCCGTTTTGCAAAGTATATGTCTCCGGAGGATCTTGAGGCGGAGAAGGAGCGCAACAGCGAAAATTGGTAACCGTATCGAATTAGGATTGATTTATCGAAATAGTTATAGTATATTTCTAAATAGATATATGAAGGAGGCTGGGGAGACATGCCGGATATTACGAAGGTCGCAGTGGATGCGATGGGCGGAGACAATGCACCAAAGGAAGTTGTAAAGGGTGCAGTCGATGCGGTTTCTACCCGCGATGACATTAAGGTTTTTCTGATCGGACAGGAGGATGCGGTCAGGGAAGAGCTGGCACAGTATACATATCCTGCGGACCGGATTGAGGTGATTCATGCACCAGAGGTGATTGAGATGGCGGAGCCGCCGGTTATGGCAATCCGTAAGAAGAAGCAGTCATCTATGGTTGTCGGAATGAACATGGTCAAGCAGAAAGAGGCAGATGCATTTGTTTCAGCAGGCAGCTCAGGTGCAGTGCTTGTCGGAGGACAGGTGATCGTCGGCAGGATCAAAGGAATTGAGCGTCCGCCGCTTGCACCGCTTATACCGACTGAGAAGGGAGTATCCCTTTTAATTGACTGCGGAGCCAATGTAGATGCAAGGGCATCCCATTTGGTGCAGTTTGCGAAGATGGGTGCAATCTACATGGAGAGTGTCGTAGGAATCAAAAATCCGCGTGTTGCGATTGTCAATATTGGTGCTGAGGAAGAAAAGGGCAATGCGCTTGTGAAGGAGACGTTTCCACTGCTTAAGGAATGCAAAGACATTAACTTTGTCGGAAGCATTGAGGCAAGGGAGATCCCACATGGAGAAGCAGATGTCATTGTCTGTGAGGCATTTACCGGCAATGTGATTTTGAAGCTGTACGAGGGCCTAAGCTCCACACTGATCGGCGTGATCAAAAAAGGGCTTATGAGCACAGTAAAAAGCAAGATTGGTGCAGCACTTGCACTTCCTTCTTTGAAGAAGACATTAAAGGCATTTGATGCCAGCCAGTACGGTGGGGCTCCGCTTCTTGGATTAAATGGTCTTGTGGTAAAAACCCACGGAAGCTCCAAGGCAAAGGAGATCACGAACTCCATATACCAGTGTGTCACATTTAAGAATGAGGACATTAACGGCAAAATAAGAGAAAGAATTATTCGTATGCCGGATGAAAAGGAATAGAAAGGAATAAAACTATGGAATTTGAAAAATTAAAAGCGATTATCGTTGAGGTATTAAATGTGGATGAGAATGAAGTAACAATGGAATCTACTTTTGTGGATGATCTTGGTGCAGATTCACTTGATGTTTTTCAGATCATTATGGGAATCGAGGAAGAATTCGATATTGAGATTCCAAATGAAGAGGCGGAGAAGATCGTTACGGTTGGTGATGCGGTAGAAGCAATCAAGGCAGCAGTAAACAATTAGTTACAGGGATACAAAAAGGGGCATCGCAGTGCGGTGCCCCAAAAATTTCAGAATAATCACAAAAAAGGAGCATAAAATGTCAGCAAAATTAAAGGAATTTCAGGAAAAGATCGGTTATACATTCCGTAATGAGGGACTTTTAAGACAGGCACTTACACACAGCTCATATGCGAATGAGAAGTATATGAAAAAGCTTTCGGATAATGAGAGGCTTGAGTTTTTAGGGGATGCTGTGTTAGAGCTTTCGTCAAGCGAATTTTTATATAAACATTATGAAGAGCTTCCAGAGGGAAAGCTTACAACACTGCGGGCAAGCATTGTCTGTGAGCCGACCCTTGCGCTGTGCACAGAGCCGCTCAAGCTTGGGGATTACCTGTTTCTTGGCAAGGGAGAAGAACTGACCGGTGGGAGAAAGCGCAAATCTATTTTGTCGGATGCACTTGAGGCTGTGATCGGTGCAATCTATCTGGATGGTGGTTTTACTAATGCAAAGGAGTTCGTGGAGAAATTTATTCTTACGGATATTGAGCACAAAAAACTCTTTTATGATAGCAAGACTATCTTACAGGAAGTTGTCCAGGAGGAGCATGAGAAGCTTGTTTATGAGCTGGTTGAGGAAAGTGGCCCAGACCACGATAAGAGCTTTACGGTACAGGCTGTGATTGATGGGAAGAAACTAAGCACAGGAACCGGACACACAAAAAAGGCAGCAGAACAGGAGGCTGCTTATAAAGCACTTCTTCTTTTAAAGCCGGATGTGAGGGAATAATGTATGTATTTAAAGAGTCTGGAGATTCATGGCTTTAAGTCATTCGCGAACAAAATTGTCTTTGAATTTCACAAAGGAATTACAGGCATTGTTGGACCGAATGGCAGTGGAAAAAGCAATGTTGGAGATGCTGTGCGCTGGGTGCTTGGAGAACAGAGCGCAAGACAGCTGCGCGGGGCATCGATGCAGGATGTTATTTTTTCCGGTACGGAGAACCGAAAGCCTCTAAGCTATGCGTATGTTGCAATTACGCTTGACAATTCCGACCATAAGCTTGACACCTCCTATGAGGAGGTTACGATTGCAAGGCGGGTATACCGTTCCGGGGAAAGCGAGTACCTGATCAATGGAAGTCCATGCCGTCTGAAGGATGTATCGGAGCTTTTTTACGATACCGGTATTGGAAAGGAAGGCTATTCGATTATCGGGCAGGGGCAGATTGACCGGATACTGAGTGGGAGGCCGGAAGAGCGAAGAGAACTTTTTGATGAGGCGGCAGGCATTGTCAAATACAAGAAGAGAAAGAACACAGCAGTAAAAAAGCTTGAGAATGAGCGTGAAAACCTGGTGCGCGTGAATGATATTTTATCAGAGCTTGAGCGTCAGGTTGGGCCACTTTTGAAGCAGTCCGAAAAAGCAAAGATCTATTTGAAAAAGCGGGAAGAGTTAAAGCGCTATGATGTCAATCTGTTTTTACTCGAATCGGCAGAAAGAAAAAGAGACATTGATGAGGTAGAAAAGAAATTTCAGATTGCAGATGGGGAGCTTTTCAGGACACGGGAAGACTATGAGACGATCAAAAAGGAATACGAACATGCAGAGCGGGAAATGGCACAGATCGATGAAGCCGTAACAAAATTCCGCGAGCAGTTAAATGATGCATCCCTGCAGAAGGGAAGGCTTGAGGGACAGATTGGTGTTTTAGAAGAACAGATCCATACAGCGGAGATGACGGATGAGCATTTAAAGAGCCGCATTGTGGCAATCGAAGCAGACCGGGGAGAGCGGCTTTCGGAAAAGGAAGCCTGTGAGCAGGAAAGAATCACGAAGGAGGAGACTCTTTCTAAGCTGCTTTCTAAGAAGGAGACGCTTGAGACAAAACTGGAAGCTTTAAAAAAGAGCATTGAGGAATATAATCTCCAGATTGAGAAGGATCAGAATGCAATCGTTGAGCTTTTGAATAACAAAGCTTCGCTCAAGGCGCGTACCCAGAAATTTGACACAATGGCAGAGCAGATCCATATCCGGAAGGCACAGCTCAATCAGAAGCTTTTGGCGCGAAAGACCAGGGAAGAGGATATGAAGGAGGTTCTGACCGGATATGTAAATACGCTTGAAGCTGCCAGCCAGGAGCTTTCCAGATTAAAAAAAAGGGAAGCAGAGCTTTGGGATACTTCCACAGAGTGGAAGAAGAAGCTTGAGACAGTACAGCGTGAGCTTGAAGAGACACAGGGCAGTTTCCACAAGGAACAGTCAAGACTCGATTCCTTAAAAAATATTGCGGAGCGCTATGATGGATACGGAAACAGCATCCGCAGAGTTATGGAACAAAAGAAAAAAGAGTCGGGCATTGAAGGTGTGGTATCAGATCTGATCCAGACTAAAAAGCAGTATGAAATTGCGATTGAGACAGCACTTGGCGGCAGCATCCAGAACATCGTTACAGAGGATGAGGCAACGGCAAAGCGAATGATTGCCTATTTGAAAGAGAACCGGTATGGACGGGCAACGTTTCTTCCGATTACCAGTGTGTCCGGGCGTGCGGATACAAAACTTCAGGGGTATCTTGGAGAGCCGGGGGTAATCGGGATTGCTGACCGGTTGGTTACCTGCGATGATAAATACCGTGGAATTGCCTCCTATCTGTTAGGCAGGTTTCTTTTGGTGGACCAGATCGACCATGCGCTGGCACTTGCCAAAAAGAACCATTACTCCTTAAATATCGTAACACTTGAGGGAGAGCGGTTAAGCCCGGGTGGTTCGATGACCGGGGGCGCATTTAAAAATTCAAGCAATCTGCTTGCGCGAAAGCGTGAGATCGAGGAGCTTGAGGAAACCGTTTTAACGCTTGGCGAAAAGATCAGAAAGTACAAAAGCAGACGGGACGATATACGGACCGCCCAGGCACTTGCAGAAGAAGAGCTTGAGGAAGTAAAGAATGCTGTGCAGAAGCAGTATCTTGTGCAGAATACGGCACAGATGAACTATGACCGCGCAAAGCAGGAGTGTGAGGAGAGTGAGCAGCTGTTCCATGCGCTTCAGGCGGAGGCACAGGAGATTGAAAAAGAGCTTTCGGAGATTATGCTTGGCAGAAAACAAAATGAAGAGGATGAAGTACAGTCCGAGAAAAAGGAACAGCTTTTAAAGGAAGAGAGTGCATGTCTTCAGGCAGAGCTTGGACAAAAAAATACGGAGGAAGCTGAGCTTTTAAAATCGGTGTCGGAGCTTCATTTAAAGGAAGCCGGCATGCGCCAGAGTCTTACCTTTACGATGCAGAATATGGAGCGCTTAGAGGGGGAAATCAGAAAGCTTGATTCCGAAAAGGATACCCTGATCGGGAATGCAAAAGCAGCAAAGGTGGATGTTGAACAAAAAAGGACGGACATTGAGACTATTAAAAAGACGATCGAGGCGGCAGAAAAGACCAGTGGGGCATGTAAACAGGCGCTTTCAGAGGGACTCTTGAAAAAACAGGCACTTTCCGCGTCCCAGAAGGGCTTTTTCGCAAAGCGGGAGGAAGTGTCAGAGCGCATGAATGCGCTTGATAAAGAGATTTATCGTCTGAATGCACAGAGAGAGAAGCTGAAAGAAACTGGGGAAAAGCGGATCAATGATATGTGGGAGGAGTATGAGCTTACACCCCATGCAGCAGAGGAATTAAAGGATGATACGCTTTTTGAGCTTTCCAGTCTGAAGAAGCTCGTTGCTGGAACAAGGGAGGAAATGCGAAAGCTCGGTGATGTCAATATCAATGCCATTGAGGAATATAGGGAGGTTTCCGAGCGCTATAGCTTCTTAAAGACCCAGCATGACGATCTGGTCAATGCGGAAAAGACGCTGGTTGGAATCATTGATGAACTCGATGTTGGAATGCGAAAGCAGTTTGAAGAGAAGTTCAAAGAGATCCAGTCGGAATTTGACAAAACATTCAAGCTGTTATTTGGAGGCGGACATGGAACGCTTGAGCTTGTGGAGGATGAGGATATTTTAGAGTGCGGGATCCGGATCATTGCGCAGCCGCCGGGAAAGAAGCTTCAGAATATGATGCAGCTGTCCGGAGGGGAAAAGGCGCTGACCGCGATTGCACTGCTTTTTGCGATCCAGGCGTTAAAGCCATCACCGTTTTGTCTTTTGGATGAGATTGAGGCAGCACTCGATGATTCAAACGTTGGCCGTTTTGCCAATTATCTGAACCGTCTGACAGAGAATACACAGTTTATTGTTATTACACACAGGAGGGGCACGATGGCAGCAGCTGACCGCCTCTACGGAATTACGATGCAGGAGAAGGGCATTTCCAAATTGATTTCCGTTGACTTTTCGGAGGCGGAAAAAAGTATTACAGCGTAAGGAAGAAAAGGAGACCGAATATGGGTTTATTTGATTTTTTTAAGAAGAAAACCACGGAGGAGCAGCCGCAGACAGAGGAGCAGCAGGAAACGGAACGGGAGAAACTGGAAGCAGCAGTGCAAACACAGACGGAAACAGTGG
>CAKRLN010000072.1 GCA_934359535.1 uncultured Lachnospiraceae bacterium | reverse complement strand
TAGAATAAGAGAAGAAGCTTCGTCATGCTTGCATGTAAGAAGCAGATTCTCTTATTCGTAAGGTGGCTCGAATAGAGTCACCGCCCCATATATGAGCAAAAGTAGCTGCATTGCAGCGGAAAGCACGATTTATCGTGCGTTTTTGCGAATGTATGGGTAGGGGGGATAGTTACCGAAAATATGAGAATACGAAAAGAGGATAACCGGTATGACAGAAAAAGAAACGATCCGTTTATATGATAAAGATGCATATGCAACCGAGTTTGAGGCACAGGTAGTATCCTGTGTGGAGAAGGAAAAGGATGGGGAAAAATGCTATGAGGTAGTATTAGACCAGACCTTATTTTTCCCGGAGGAGGGCGGACAAAGTCCGGACATGGGAACGATCGGTGGAATCGAGGTACTTGATGTCCAGATTAAAAATGGAATTATTACACATACCATAAAAGAACCGCTTGCTGAGAACGCAAAGGTAAAGGGAAGCATTGACTGGACACACCGTTTTTACAATATGCAGCAGCATACCGGAGAGCATATTTTTTCCGGGATTGTACATAAGCGGTACGGGTTTGATAATGTGGGCTTCCATTTAAGTGATTCGATTGTCACGATGGATTTTAACGGGGCCATTCCGGCAGAGGAGCTTTCGGATATTGAGGATGAGGTCAACCGTGCAATTGCCAGAGACATTGAGGTTCAGGTAACGTTTCCATCGAAGGAAGAGCTTGAAACACTGGATTACCGCAGTAAGATTGAAATTGAAGGTCAGGTGCGTATCGTAACGATTCCGGGTTATGATGTCTGCGCATGCTGTGCACCGCATGTGAAACGTACCGGAGAGATTGGCATGTTAAAGGTTATGAACATGCAAAGCTATAAGGGAGGTGTCCGGATCAGTATTCTCTGTGGCTTCCGTGCGCTTAATGCGTTCCGTCAGAAATCAGCGATTATCACGGAGCTTATGGGGCTTTTCTCCACGAACCAGGACGCACTTGTTGAAAATGTCGTAAAGCTGAAAAATACGACACAGTCCTTAAAATCACAGCTTGCACAGACAAAGCAGGAGGTTATGGATTATAGGATTGACGCACTGCCAACCGATATTGACAATGCAGTGTTATTCGAGACGGAGTTAGAGACACCGGTTATGCGTGCGGCAGTCAATAAGCTTGTCGAGAAATATAAAAGATTCGGTGCGGTGTTTGTCGGAGATGATGAGAAGGGCTATAATTTCATTATCGGAAGCCAGAATGCGGACTGCCGGCTTGTCGCATCAGCGTTAAAGAACCGTCTTGAAGCACGTGGCGGCGGGAATGCTGTGATGGTGCAGGGATCTGTAAAGGCGGGGCGTGCAGCAATCCAGCGGGTGCTTGATGATGTGTTAGAGGGTTAAAAAATGCATTGTTTATGGATTTTAACCAGTCCAAAAACCGGACCAAATCAGATCAGTCCGGTTCCAGAACGTATTTTTGCAGGAAGAGAAAAGGAATATGAGATGTTTTTCAGGAGGCTGAGCTTCCTGAAAAAGATTATAAGGAAAGATTAATCGTAGAGCCAGTCCCAGTTGTCTGTGTATACAGAGACTGGGATGCTTTATTGCCCATTCTGCGGGCACACTGTTCGATTTTCTTGGTAAACCCGGTATCAGAACCGAATACAGCACCGACATCGTCTATGTCGGATTTCCCAAGCAGATTTTTGTTGGCGGTCATTGTGCCGTCGGAATTGACCGTAATTCCGATCGAGGAAAGATCATCGGAATGCTCTTTGGCAAGCCGCTTGAGCTGCTTGGCATACCGGGATACATCCGAGGAGCCTGAGACACTGCCGGAGCTTAAGGTATTATTATAGGTATCCACAAGTGCAAGGATGCTGTTACAGATATTCTCTCCATTGTCATTCTCAGAAAAGGAAAAGGAACCAAGATTGCGCGCAGCGCGGCGCAGTGCCATGCCGTCCTCATAGGAAAGCTCGGAATTGGAATATTCCTTTCGGCTGGATGCTTTAAATAGCTTGCTGTTATTCTGATAAAAATTGCGCATGTAATAATTCTGCGACAGACTGATTCCGGTAGATGCAACAGTACTCATATGGATAGATCCTTTCTCTTTTTCTTTATATATTTATATCGGCAGAAATCGAATTTTATTTACTTATGCTGAAAAAAGAAGTAAAATATTATAGAATTATAAAAAGCATACAAAGGTGTGCGGGGTTTTAGCAGGAGGACGAGATGAATAAGACAAGTTTTGGGACAACAAAGGCAGGATGTGAGGCTTCGGTATACGAGCTTAGCAATCAGAAGAGACTACGTGTTCTTGTAACCGATTATGGAGCAACGGTTATTTCTATTTTTGTAAAGGATAAAAATAATGAGGAACGTGATGTAATTCTTGGTTATGATGATCTTGCAAGCTATGAGAGGGAGTCCTGTTATTTTGGAGCAACGGTTGGACGGAATGCAAACCGTATTGCAGATGCTAAGGTTACGATTGATGGGACAGAGTACAAGCTTGAGGCGAATGACAATGAGAACAGTCTTCACAGCGGTTCGAATGGTGTGAGTGGCAAGATGTGGAAGGTTGTAAATTATGCAGATGATCAGATCACATTTTCCATCGTAAGTAAGGATCTTGAGCAGGGATTTCCGGGAAACTGTGACATTCAGGTAACCTATCAGGTAACCGATCAGGATGAGCTTAAGATTACCTATCATGCAGTATCTGATAAAAAGACGGTCATTAATATGACAAATCACAGCTATTTTAATCTTGCGGGACAGGAGAATGGCAATGTGCTTGCACAGACATTACAGATCCATGCATCGCATTATACACCGATGATCGATTCGAAGTCGATTCCGACCGGAGAGATTGCGGCAGTAGAGGGAACCCCATTTGATTTCAGAACCGAGAAGTTGATCGGACAGAACATCAAGGATCAGAATGAACAGCTGATTTATGCAAATGGTTACGATCATAACTTTGCTGTGGATAAGACGAAGGATGGAATCGAAAAGATTGCTTCTGCATATTGCAAAGAGTCTGGAATCCGCATGGATGTTTTAACCGATCTTCCGGGCGTTCAGTTATACACCGCAAACTTTGTCGGTGGACAGCACGGAAAGCGCGGAGCAGTGTATGTACAGAATTCTGCATTCTGCTTAGAGACGCAGTATTATCCGAATGCTGCCAACGAACCGAATTTTGCCTCTCCGGTTTTTGATGCAGGGGAAGCATATGATACAACAACGGTTTATGCATTCTCGATTGAAAAGTAAAAAATAAAATACCGGCTATTTATAAGCCAGATCATAAAGGCGCTGTATTTCCCGTGGAAGCTTATCCGGGAGCAGCGCTTTTTTACTGTCTTTTACTGAGAGACAGTCCGCTTAAGAAGGAGCGGTTGCCGTATTCATGGCAGAATTTCTCCCGGTCTGCCGGAAGAAAGCCGCGTTCGATCATCTGCTCATAATGCCCGATTCGTTTGTCATAGAGCTGTCCGGCCTTTTGGTAAAGCTCTGGGAAAGAGGAGACGAAGTGCTCCCTTGTCCATGGGTGCGTCCAAGGGCGGTGGGCAAGGTTCATCGGATCCGCAACAAAGCGGTGCTTACTGCTTGGCACCATCGGGGAGAGGAAAGCATGACCGACAATGATACGTTCCATCAACCGTGCGAGTACCTTTTTTTGTCCGGATGGGTCATTTAAAAGCCTTGTTCCGGTGCGCATCCAGAAAAATGCACCATACATGATCTGCTCATGGATTAAAAGATCCGGGTAAGTATTCCTGTAGGCATAGGTAAGCATCCGTGCAATGACACGTTTTTGCAAGAGACTTAAATGGATTGTTGCATCCTGATGGAACCGGGCCGGCTTTAACTGCTTTTTCAGGTAAAGCATGGTGTTGTCAAGCTCTGTTTCCAGATAGGCATGCTGACCGAAATAATTGATATCCTTTGGCGGATTGACAGGGGAATAGCCGGTCATGGCGTAAATATAAGGATGGATGGTGCAGTCTAACGTATAGTGTCCTAAAAAGCCAAGAAGATATGCATCTGCAATATCAAGCTGTCTGCGTTTTCCGGCAAAGAGCGTGCGGCTTTCCAGAAGATAGGCAAAGAATGCTCCGGTATCCTGGCTGTGGGCAATTGCTCCAAGATTCTTTTTATGCAGGAGATAGGACGGAAGATAGTAGAAAAAAACGTCCGGTCCCTGTAGTCCAAGTGCGTAGGCACTGTGATTTTTGTATAGATTTTTGCGTACATAAGAATTCGTGATACGGTGATACGCATCAATTCCAAATAAATAATGAGTTGTAAAACCTGGCATATTATAGCCTCCATTCGGCAAAATAAGATTGCGTTTTTCCGTATACTATTATAGTGACTGCGTCCGGAAAATTCCAGCACATTATATGGAAAAACTTGGTTGACATTAAACATAACAGTGATATAATGTGACGTAGTTCGAAAAACTACATGACGACATAAGGCGTAGAAAAAGGTCCTGGAAAAATAGACAAATATGGGAAAATGTATATTTCAGCCATACAGCAAAATCGGTTTGGATATGTAAAAATAAGAAAGATTCCCATATACTTCTACGTAGAGTCGAAATTGTTATGAAAACGGAGGATTAAGTCATATGGCAGGAATTAAAGACGCCGCTGAAAGAACGGCATTCAGCGTGGCAATTGACGCGGTATTAAAGAGTTTGAATAAAGATCCAGACAAGGCATTATTAAATATTGTAGAGCTTACCAAAAAGTTTATGGGTGACAACTTCAGAGAAGACGCATATGAAGGCGCTAAGAAGATGATCAAGAACCCGGATGCAAAGTGGATGAAATATGTCAAAAGATTATTGGCAGAGACCGATCCTCATGTTGCAAAAATGACCGCATTAAACCTTGGTTATCAGGCAGCATTTGCTGGAACCAAGCAGATCCGTAAGATGAGAGTACAGGAGCAGTGCAATATTCCATGGTTGATCTTAATGGATCCGACATCTGCATGTAACTTACATTGTACCGGATGCTGGGCAGCAGAGTATGGAAATAAATTAAATCTCTCATTTGAAGAGCTGGATAACATTGTTACACAGGGCAAGGAGCTTGGTATTTACTTCTATATGATGACGGGCGGGGAACCACTGGTACGTAAGGCTGATATTATCAAGCTCTGCGAAAAACACAATGACTGTGCCTTCCACTGCTATACAAACGGAACCTTAGTTGACCAGAAGCTTTGTGATGATATGAAGCGTGTCGGCAACTTATCCTTATCCATTTCCTTAGAGGGATTTGAGGATGCAAATGACTTCCGCCGCGGTGAAGGTGTATATGGCAAGGTGCTTCATGCAATGGATCTGCTTCATGAGAATGGACTGATCTTTGGCAACAGTGTATGCTATACAAGCAAAAATATGGATTCCGTAACATCGGATGAGTTCTTTGATCTTTTAATTGAGCATGGAAGCCGTTTCGCATGGTATTTCCATCTGATGCCGGTTGGTATGAAGGCTTCTCCAGAGCTGATGCCAACAAAAGAGCAGCGAGAATATATTTATCACAGAATCAGAGAAGTCCGTGCGATGGAAGGCGGCAAGGAGATCTTTGTTATGGATTTCCAGAACGACGGTGAGTTTGTCGGAGGATGTATTGCAGGAGGACGTAACTACTGCCATATCAATCCAAAGGGTGATGTGGAGCCTTGTGTATTTATCCATTATTCCGGTGCAAACATCCGTGAGAAATCTTTATTAGAATGTCTGAAACAGCCATTATTTATGGCATACAGAGACAATCAGCCATTCAATGATAATATGTTAAGACCATGTCCAATGCTTGAGAATCCAGAGATTCTTCAGAGAATGGTACATGAGACAGGGGCTCATTCTACAGACGTAGAGGAGGCAGAACCAGTGGAACATCTTTGTGGAAAATGCGTGGATTACGCAAATGAGTGGAAAGAGACTGCTGATAAATTATGGGCAGAGCATCCACATGTTGCAAAGGGATATCAGAACTTTAAGAAATATCAGGAGCGGTAAGCGCAAACGAAAAGAAAGAAAAAGGAACGCACAGCAAAGAAGCGTGTGCGTTCCTTTTTTGTACGGCTTTGCAGAAATAGCTCTTGTCATAGAAGCGCATTTGGGTGTATGGTAACGGTAGTTTTTTGTAAAGGATGCGTAAAACCATGAAAATCAGATTACAGTATGATAAAAAAAATAATATCCGCCTGCTTGCAGCATTCTGTTTTGCGATAGTGCTGCATGTCCTTTCCGGGATTGCACTCTGGAGTGTTTTGGTGTTTGCAGGGGCATATTATCTGATCAAAAGTCTTAAGGTTGAGCTAAGTCCGGGACTTCCCTGGCTGTGGACAGTTCTTCTGGTTGGAGGCTGCAGCACGGCAACGATGTTTTTGATCCAGTATGTGATTTTAGAGCCGGATGTATTCTGGCGGACAACAGATGAAAAGCTGTTCCTTAACGTACTTTGTATTGCGGTTGGATATCTTGTTGTACAGCTTTTTACAAATAATACCGGACTTAGCTGTATCATTGCACATATTGCTTTTTTAAGCTTTGGTTTTGTCGATTATTTTGTGTATCTGTTCCGGCAGAATGAATTTTCCTTCAGCGATATCCGTTCGATTGGAACCGGACTGAGTGTTGCTGGAAATTATCAGTTCCGGATTCATGACCGTGGGGCTTATGCGATTCTTGCATCGATCCTTCTTGTTGCATTTGTCCGGAAATGCTATGTTACCTTTCAATCAAGAATCGGGATGACCGTAATCAGTGTACTGCTTGGAGCAGTGCTTGTGATCTTCGTCGCATCCAAATGTGTTTATGTAAATACGGAGACCTGGGAGCAGAAGGGAACTTACCGGAATGGTTATATTTTAAATTTTGCGCTTGGTGTCCGTGATAGCTTCGTTTCAGAACCGGACGGATATTCGAAGGACGCTGTGGAGGCGCTGGAAAAGCAATATTCAGGCAGTGAAAGCGTTCCAGCTGTTTCGAATACAACAGAGAAAAAGCCGACGATCATTGCGATTATGAATGAGTCATTTTCGGATCTTAGTGTGCTTGGAGATCTTCAGACGAATGAACCGCTTACTCCGTTTATCGATTCGCTTCAGGAAAATACCATAAAGGGCTATGCACTTTCCTCAGTTTTTGGAGCAAAGACACCGAATTCCGAATGGGAATTCATGACTGGAAATTCGATGGCCTTTTTGCCGAGTGGTTCGGTTGTTTATCAGCAGTACATCAATAAAACGCCGGCATCTATCGTGACTACGTTAAAGGATGTCGGGTACACCTGTGTTGCGATGCATCCGTACTATGAGACTGGATGGAGCAGGAATCAGGTATATCCGAAGCTTGGATTTGATGAAATGCATTTTATAGATGATTTTGATCAGAGCAGAATCCTGCGTGAATATATTACAGATCAGGAAATGTATGATAAGATCATTGACCGTTACGAGAGCCGGGCATCCAATGAGAATCTGTTTATCATGGGAATTACGATGCAGAACCATGGCGGTTATGCGGACAGCTACAGTAATTTCCATGAGGAAATCTATAAGACCGGACGTTCCTATACGGATGTAAATCAGTATCTGTCGCTTGTGCATGAGAGTGATAAGGCGGTGCAGAGTCTGATCAGTTATTTTAAGAATGTGGATGATCCAGTTGAGATTGTATTTTTCGGAGATCACCAGCCGAGCTTAAATTCTGCCTTTTATCAGATGATGAATGGAAAGGGACTTTCGAATCTGACGATGGAGGAACTGGAGGATCTGTACAAGGTACCGTTTTTTATCTGGACGAATTATGATTCCGCAGAGGAAAATGTGGATATTACAAGTATTGATTATTTATCTACGATCGCGTTAAAGCAGGCAGGGATTGCGCTTCCAGCTTACAATCAGTTCCTTTCTGATATGATGGAGGTTGTGCCGGCAATCAATTCCAGAGGTTATTATTCCAAAACACAGGGCACGTTTGTGCATCTGGATGATGCTTCCGGAGAAGAAGAGGAGTGGATAAAAAATTATAATATCTTACAGTACAATGCAATGTTTGACAAGAAAAACAGGAGCAGCATGTTTTTCCCCTACTATAAATAAGAACGAAAAGGAGTACAGAGATGATAAAGGCAGTTATTTTTGATCTGGATGGAACACTTTTAGATACGTTACAGGATCTTTCTAACGCGGTGAATGCTGCGCTTGAAAAGGAGCATATGCCGCAGCACAGCGTGGATGAGGTGTGCCGGTTTGTCGGAAACGGTGTGAAAAAGCTGATGGAACGGGCAATCCCGGATGGAGAGAATAATCCGGCATTTGCACGCACTTATCAGTATTTCCGGGAGTATTATGCAGCGCATTGCAAGGAGGATACGAAGCTTTATCCAGGGATAGAGGAGCTGTTAGAGGAACTGGAAGCTTGCGGCATAAAGACGGCAATCGTGTCGAATAAGATGGATCCGGCGGTTAAGATTTTAAATGAGGATTATTTTTCCGGTAAAATGGATGCGGCGATTGGGGAGAGTGAGGAGGTTCCAAAGAAGCCGGCACCGGATATGGTTTATAAGGCTTTAGAGGAGCTTCAGATTGCACCAGAGGAGGCAGTCTATGTCGGGGATTCTGATGTTGATATCGAGACTGCCAAAAACAGCGGACTGTCATGTATCTCGGTTACCTGGGGATTCCGGAGTGAAGCATTTTTAAAGGAGCATGGAGCGACACAGCTTGTACATAAGCCAAATGAGATTCTTTTGTTAATTGAGAAAATGAACAAATAACAGCAGAAGGGGAGTAGGATTGTGAGAAGAAAAATGACAGGAATGCGTGCCGCAGCAGTTATCTTTGCAGCGTGTATGTTTGTGAGCGGATGCCAGAGCACAAAGTCCGTATCTGGAACGGAGCAAAGGGGCGAATCCGGGCAGGCGGAATATGCGGTTAGTCAGACGGATGAAACGGAAGTTTCTGACACCGAACAAAAGGGCAGCATGATTTCAGAAACGGAACCAGAGCCGGAGACGGTATCGCTTGTTATGGCAGGCGATGTGCTTTTGCATACTCCGGTTGCAGAAAGCGGACTTGCAGAGGATGGAAGCTATCACTTTGATCAGCTGTTTTCCCATGTGGCTGCAATAAAGGATGCGGATATTGCGCTTGTCAATCAGGAAGTGATTATCGGAGGAGAGGAGCTTGGAATTACCGGATATCCAAGCTTTAATGCACCGTATGCGCTTGGGGATGCATTAGTGAATGCCGGCTTTGATGTGATCCTGCATGCGACAAACCATGCACTTGATAAGGGCAAAAATGGGCTCATAAACTGTATGAATTTCTGGAAAACAAATTATCCACAGGAAACTGTGCTTGGAATTCACAACAGCAGGGAGGAGCAGGATCAGATCTGCGTTTATGAAAAAAACGGAATGAAGATCGCAATTTTAAATTATACCTATGGGACAAATGGAATCAGCCTTCCGGCGGACATGCCGTATGGTGTGGATCTTCTCAGGGAGGATAAGGTGATCTCAGATCTGAAGCAGGCAGAGGAGCTTGCAGATTTTACAGTTGTCTGCCCGCATTGGGGGACAGAGTATGAGCATGGGATCACGGACGAGCAGAAATACTGGACAAGGATTTTTGCGGAAAATGGTGCAGACCTTGTGATCGGAACACATCCGCATGTGATCGAACCGGTTGAATGGTATGGGGATGAGAATGATGGAAAAGAGATGCTTGTGTATTATTCCCTTGGGAACTTTGTGAACTGGACATCCGACAGCGGAGCCGGTATTTCGGATCGTATGGTCGGTGGACTTGCAGAGGTGACACTGACCCGTGGGGAGGATGGTACAGTAAAAATCAGCGGCTATGGAGTGGAGCCGGTTATCTCCCATGTGGAATCCGGCTATCAGGGCGTGACCGCATATCCGCTTCATGAATATACAGAGGAGCTTGCCGAAAAAAATGAAATCCGCAGTCAGGATGCAGCATTTTCACTGGATTACTGTAAGCAGCTCTGCAATGAGATCTGGCCGGATATTCCTGAAATTTTCGAATAATTGTATAGGATTTGGGTGTAAAAAGGTGAAATTCAATTTGACACGAACGAAATCGTGCGATACCTTTTGACATCCAAATCTTTTTTTTAACTTGACAATATACCCTATGGGGGTATATAATGAGCGCGTAAAAAAGCTTTTTGGAACCAAATTTGGAATGAAATCACATGGGGAGGAAAATAATATGGTGGAAAAGAAGAATACAGGGACAGAAGAAAATAAAACAGGCAGCGCAAAGGGCTGCTGCTGTTGCCAGAGTAAGACAAAGCACCGCACCGACAAGGAATATAAGGATCTGATCAACCGGCTCAGCCGTATTGAAGGTCAGGTGCGCGGGGTGAAGGGCATGGTAGAGAAGGATGC
>CAKRLN010000071.1 GCA_934359535.1 uncultured Lachnospiraceae bacterium | reverse complement strand
AGCGCCTAAGTACCGGCCGCTCCCCAGTGTCTTCTTAATCTTTTTGTCACTTTTCACAATGAAATCCTGCTTAACTAAGAGTTTCGCAATTACCTATTCTTTGGTAAAGCAGCGAGTACTATAACGCAAAATCCCGTTTCCGTCAAGAACAGAAGCGGGATTTTATACTTTTTTTATCTTTCTGATACAAGGGTCAAAATACCTTTTGCCCTCATCTCATTTTTATTTGTCATGATTCATGCGCCAGTCGATGCAGCGTTTCAGGTATTCCACATATTCCGGGTTTTTGCACATGCCTTTGCCTGGTGTGTCGGAAATCTTGGCAACATCCATTCCGTTGCAGGCGGTTGTCTTCATGACGATATTGAGTGCCGGAACATCGGTATCGTTTGAGATATAGGTTCCGATTCCAAATGCAACCTTTGCCTTGCCAGAAAAATGCTCATACAGCTTATGCGCGCGCTCAAAATCAAGACTGTCGCTAAATAGCAGTGTCTTCTGTGCCGGATCGATTCCAAGTGCTTTGTAATGTGCAAGCATTTTCTCGCCCCAGTCAAACGGGTCTCCGCTGTCGTGGCGCACCCCGGAAAAGAGTGTTGCATAGGTGAGCTGGAAGTCCTTTAAAAAGCAGTCTGTTGTGATCGCATCGGTCAGTGCGATACCGTTTAAAATGCCATACTCAGCCACCCACGCATCCATCGCATACCAGTTTGAGTATGCCGGATTGTGCTTGTGATTGCCCTGTCCAACACACATAATCCACTCATGTGCCATGGTTCCAACCGGTGCAAGTTTGTATTTTCTTGCAAGATATACGTTGGAGGTACCAACAAAGGTGGATTTTCCAGAATAATCTGCTCCCGCAAGCTCACGCACCGCAAGCTCCTGTGCTTCTGCTGAAAGTCTTCTGCGAAGGCCAAATTCACTGAATGCACCAAGTATATACTTCCCGGTTGTCAGCCCCGTAATCTTATCCTCTAAGCGCTTTTTAAAGCTGTCGTACAACGTACCATAGTCATATGCCATCCGAAAATAGACTTCATTTACGATTGCAAGTGTCGGAATCTCATACATGGATGTGTTAAGCCAGGTTCCCCGCGTCTCGATCGCAAGCCCGCATTCTGCGTTGTCCGTAATTTCAAAATCTTCAAACCGCGGCTGCCACAGTCTTAAAAAGTCTACATAAGAGCCCTTGATCCACTGCACCTGATGCAGATACTCTAACTCTTCCTCTGTAAACCTAAGGTCACAGTATGCCTTAATCTGCTCCCGGATCTCTTCTACCATCTCCGGTGTGAATACAACATCCTGATTTCTGCATTTAAAGGACCAGGTTGTTTTATAATCGGTATATTTGTGATAAATTGCCTGTCCCATGCTGAATTTATACATATCCTGTTCTAACAGGCTGCCGATAATCTGTTTTAATATCATAATTTTTCTCCCATTGTCTGAACGATTCCATCGCGCATTGCAGCTTTATGGAATTCCTTTGCTTTTTTCATATGATCCGCTTTATTATAGTAGTCTTTTCTTCCTATAGCAAGAACTTACTGTTCTTTTTTTAAAAAAAAGAACAGCCATCGATCAGCTGTCCTTTTAGGAGAAGGTTTTTTACTATGGGGGATAGTAAAAATTATATAATGTATTGGGGGTTTTTACGGTTATTATAATAGCATGGCAGTTTGAAAAAAGCTATACTAAACCTGTACAAACCTCATAAAATGTCATCTCAATTTTTGTGCATTTTTACTATATGTAACTTTTTCATCAGCCACAGGCCTTCTCAAATTCCCGCAGCTTCTCTTTTGCAGCACCGCTTAGATTTGTCGGAACTTCGATGGAGACAACCGCATATTCATCTCCGTGTACGACCGGATTATTCATAGAAACAATCCCTTTGCCCTTTAACCGGATTTTTGCGCCGGACTGGGTTCCTGGTTTGATTTTGCAGACAACATCCCCGTAAAGCGTATGGATCTTTGTCTCACCGCCGAGAACCGCTGTCGTATACGGGATCTTGACAGTCGTATAAACATCCTGTCCTTTCCGTTCATAACCAAGCTTTTCCCCAACTTTAACCTTAATCAGAAGATCGCCGTCTGCACCATGATACCCCTTCTGTCCTTTGCCTTTTAACCGGACAGACTGTCCATCTGTGATTCCTGCCGGAATATGCACTTCAAGGCTTTGTCTGCTTCCGTCAGATGCTTCTAACGTAAAGCGCTTGTCACAGCCAAACACTGCTTCCTCGAAGCTGATCGGGATCTCGGTCTTTATATTCTTTCCAGCCTCTCTGCGTTCCTGGCCACCCGCAAAACTGCCAAAGCCCTGCCTGCGGTCCCCATGAAATGTGCTATCATCCTGAAACCTGCTGCCATGATGTCTTCCACCCAACAACTGTTCCATAATGTCATCCATATTCATTCCGTCAAAGCCTGAGCCTTCAAAATGAAATTCCTGATAACCGCCGTTTGTTCCATCCGAGGAGAATCCACCGGAAAATCCGCCGAACGGATTGCCATAGCGTGCCTGTTCCTTTGCACGCTTCATCTGCTCCGGGTCAAAGCCTGCCTCAAACGCAATCGGACCATATTCATCGTATAATTTTCTCTTTTCTTTATCTCCAAGCACACCGTAGGCTTCTGATACTTCCTGAAACCGTTTCTCGGCATCCGCATTTCCATGGTTCATATCCGGATGGTATTTCTTTGCAAGCTTCCGGTAAGCCTTCTTGATTGCAGCATCATCCGCGTTTTTATCCACGCCAAGCACTTCATAATAATCTCTCTTTGCTTCCATATTCACTCACCTCACAAAAAACAAAGCAGAAGCTGCCCTAAGACTCTTGTCCTTTGCACCTCCTGCTTCTATCATCTCAGTCGGAGCATTGTCCTCCAAGATGTCCCTATTCTTGTTTCGAATATGTTATAGCACAAAAATTAGCACTCGTCAAGTGCGAGTGCTAATTTTATAGCTTATGCATCAAAATCCACCAGAAATTCCCCTTCCGGTGCTTTGATCGTTAATTTGCTCAGGTTAAACTGTAAGTCAAGCACCGTGATCTGGTACTCAAACACCACATCATCCTCAAATTTGGATAACAGCAGATACGTGCCGTTGTCCTTTCCATCGATCTGCTCACAGATATCATCATATACTGCTTCCCCGGAAATACTTCTCGGATAACCGGAGGCTTTGATCTTCTGCTCAATCGTCTGAAATAATTCTTCCACGCTTCGTCTCCTTTTACCTTTTATTCATGATAGGTAATTGCAAAACTCACTTTTACTCACCTTTTATTGTTCAAAGTGACAAAAATCTTCGAAGACACGCTTTCGCTACGTGTCGCTGGCAACGGTACATAAGGCGCTAAAGTACAGCGCCTAAGTACCGGCCGCTCCCCAGTGTCTTCTTAATCTTTTTGCCACTTTTCACAATAGAATTCAACTCAACTTTGAGTTTCACAATTGCCTATTTATTCATGTACTGCACCGACAAGCTCTTTGATATCGGAAACACCATATTTCTTCATGTAATCCTCGATGCCGGATACGATCTTTTCTGTCACGGATGGATCGGTAAAGTTCGCGGTTCCAACCGATACCGCTGTTGCGCCGGCGAGGATCATCTCGATTGCATCCTCCGCATTCATGATGCCGCCCATTCCAATCAGTGGAACCGATACTACCTGTGCGGTCTGATATACCATACGCACTGCAACCGGATGGATTGCAGGACCGCTCATACCGCCGGTTTTATTGGCAAGCACAAATTTTCTGCGGTTGATATCGATCTTCATTCCCGTAATCGTATTGATCAGGGAAAGTGCATCCGCACCGCCTGCCTCTGCTGCCTTTGCCATCTCGGTAATATCGGTAACGTTCGGACTTAATTTCATAATGACCGGCTGCTTTGCGATCTTTTTGATCTCAGAGGTGATCGCCTCGACTGCCCTTGCATCCTGTCCAAAGGCGATTCCGCCCTCTTTGACATTCGGGCAGGAAATGTTGATCTCAAGCATATCGACCGGTTCCCCGGCAAGACGTTCTACAACCTCGCAGTAATCTGCTGTGGATCTTCCACACACGTTGACGATGATCTTCGTGTCATATTTCTTTAAAAATGGAATATCTCTTTTACAAAAGAGGTCAATCCCCGGATTCTGAAGTCCGACTGCATTTAACATGCCGCCGTATACCTCTGCAACACGCGGTGTCGGATTTCCCGGCCATGGTACATTGGCAACTCCCTTTGTCACAACCGCACCAAGACGGTTCAAATCAACAAATTCGCTGAATTCCTCTCCGGAGCCAAAGGTGCCGGATGCTGTCATAACCGGATTTTTTAAGGTTACCCCACAAAGGTTTACGCTTGTGTTCATTACAGTTCTACCTCCCTTGCATCAAATACCGGACCTTCCTTGCAAATGCGCTTATTGTTCACATTCGAGTGTGCATCCTTGTCCTTTGTTTTGCAGACACATGCAAGACATGCGCCGATTCCGCATGCCATGCGTTCCTCCATGGAGATATAGCATTCCATATCCTGTGCGAGCGCATACTCCTTTAACGCGCGAAGCATCGGTGTCGGACCGCATGCAAAAATGATATCTGCCGAAAGTGCTGCTTCCTTTATCGCATCGAGCACATTTCCCCTGGTTCCAAAGCTTCCATCCTCGGTTGCTGCGGTAACATTTCCTTCTTTCTGGAACGCATCGTATAAAAACAGCTCATCGCGGTAGCCAAGCACGATCTCCTTTTCTCCCTTTACCGCTCTTGCAAGCTGTAAAATTGGAGGGATTCCGATTCCGCCACCTATTAAGAATGCGCGTTTTCCTTCTGCTGCTTCAACTGGGAAGCCATTTCCAAGCGGTCCGAGAATACGCACGGTATCATCCTTTTTCAGTCTCGAAAATTCTTCTGTTCCGGTTCCTTCTCCAGTTACGCGGTATACAAGCACAAGTGTCCCCTTTTCCGGATCGATCTCACACAAGCTGATCGGTCTTGGAAGAAGCCTGGATGCATCATTACTGTATACCGATACAAACTGTCCTGCCTTTGCATGTGCTGCGATTTCCTTGGTCTGCACAACGAGACGGTAAATTCCGGATGCAATTTCCTTCTGCTCTAAAACAAGTGCATTTTCCTGATATTTCTCTGCCATTTTCTACTCCTAAATCTGTATTTATTTTGCTGCTTCCAGTGCTCCGGAAATATCCGCAATCATATCCTTCACTGCTGCACGGGATGCATCCGCAAAATTCTCCTCTGTAATGCCCATCTCTTTGTATTTGTCCTGCTTATAGGCTGCGATGATTCCACGGGAGGAATTAATAATTGCACCAAGTCCATCCTCATTGAAGAAGTGGACAAGGTCAGCACCTTTCCCGCCCTGTGCGCCATAGCCTGGAACAAGGATATAACTCTTTGGCATCACCTTTCTAAGTGCCTTTCCCATCTCCGGGTAAGTTGCACCGACAACAGCGCCGACATAGCTGTAGGAATCACCCATGCACTCTGCGCCCCACTCGGCAACCTTCTCGCCAACCCACTCATACAGTGGACGTCCGTCTATGATTCTGTCCTGGAACTCCCCACTGGATGGGTTGGATGTTTTTACAAGAATAAAGATACCCTTCTTCTCTTCCCTGCATACATCGATAAACGGTGTGATACCATCTGAGCCAAGGTATGGATTGACTGTTGCAAAATCCTCGTTAAATGCAGTATAGCTCTTAGTGCCGACCTGCACCCTTCCAAGATGTCCGACTGCATAAGCCGCCGAGGTCGAACCGATATCGCCGCGCTTGATATCACCGATTACAACAAGCCCCTTCTGTTTGCAGTAGTCAACGGTCTTCTGATATGCCTTCATGCCTTCGATTCCAAACTGCTCATACATGGCAATCTGTGGCTTGACTGCCGGGATCAGGTCATAGGTTGCATCCACGATTGCCTTGTTGAACTGCCAGATTGCCTCTGCTGCGCCCTCTAAGGTCTCCCCGTATTCTGCAAATGCTTTCTTTTGCACACCTTCCGGAATATAGGAAAGCATTGGATCAAGTCCTACTACGATTGGAGCATTTGTCTTTTTAATTTTGTCTACTAATTGATTGATCATGGGATAAAATCCTTTCTTATCTTATCTGTTATTCTTCTTCAAATACAATGTTGCCGCCGCAGATTGTATACATGACCTTTCCTGTCACCTTTCTGCCATGGAACGGTGTGTTTTTTCCTTTGGAGAAAAATTTGTTCTTGTCGATTGTATATTCTGCCTCTGGATCAAAGATCACAATATCTGCCTCTTTTCCAGGCTGGATATCGCCCTTATCCATCTCAAGAATCTTTGCTGCGTTATAGCTCATTTTCTCCGCCATCTGCATCGGTGTCAGATAACCGCCAAGTACAAGCTCAGAATAGGTCAGGCATGCCGCTGTCTCAAGCCCTACGATTCCAAATGGAGCATTCTTCATGGAGGTGTTCTTATCTGCAAACGTATGCGGTGCATGGTCTGTAGAGATCACATCCATCACACCATCGCGCAGCCCTTCCTTCAGTGCTTCCACATCTTCTTTCGTGCGAAGCGGCGGATTCATCTTATAATTCGTATCTGCATCCATATCCTGCGGGATCATGATTCCACTCTCGATCTCCGGTGTGTATTCTTTGATATCATCGGATGTCAGTGTAAAGTGATGCGGACAGACCTCGGCAGACACCTTAACTCCCTCCTGCTTTGCATGCTTCACCATGGTTACCGAATCCTTTGTGGAACAATGGCACAGATGAAGCTTACAGCCGGTCTCCCTTGCAAGCATAATATCACGCGCAATGATAATATCTTCAACCGCATTGGTGATTCCCGGCATTCCAAGCTCCTTGGATTTGCTGTCAGAGTTCATGACGCCTCCGTTTACGAGGTTTCTGTCCTCACAGTGTGCAAGCACCGGAATATTTAATCTTGCTGCGATCTTCATTGCCTCTAAATAAATCTGTGCATTCATGACGGATTTGCCATCCTCACTGATCGCAGGACTTCCGGCCTTTACCATCCCTTCGATATCGGCAAGCTCCTCTCCAAGCTGTCCCTTTGTGACAGCCCCAACCTGGAGCACATGAATTCCCTTTTCTGAATGTGCTTTGTTGTGTACATAATCCACCACATCCGGATTATCGACAACCGGCTTCGTATTCGGCATCGTAAGCACCGTCGTATAACCGCCATGTGCTGCTGCATGCATACCAGTAATGATGGTCTCCTTCTCTTCAAAGCCCGGATCACGGAAATGCACATGCATGTCGATAAATCCCGGCATGACATAGCATCCTTCTGCATCAATCACACGGTCTGCCTTACTTTTTAAATTTTTCCCGATCTCTGCGACTTTGCCGTTTTCGACAAAGACATCAGAAACCTCATCCATCTGGGTTGCAGGGTTTATCACCCTTCCTCCTTTAATCAACATTGTCATTTGCAGTTCCTCACTCTTTTCGTTTTTTTCATTGTAGCATACAAAAATACCCCGGACAACTGCGATTGGCAATTTCCGGGGTATATTTTTCTCGGTTATTCGGTTAGATCTTTGTAAAGATCGCAGTCTCATTCTGAAGCTCAGAGGAAATCTGCTTATTTTCTTCCATTCTTTTAGTAATCTTTTCCATATCCGTTACGAGAAGCTGTGTGCTTTCGGCTACACCGTTTACACCCTTCACGCCTTCTTCAATGGCATTTGTGATGCTGTTAATGGAGTCTGCAATTTCAACTGCACCGCGCTTTAAGTCTTCTGTCTTCTGTTCAAATTCCTTCATCGTAGACTCAATATAAGTTGCATTCTCCTTATACTGGTTACCGGAATCCACAAAATTCTCAAATTCTGGAAGAATGCTCTCATTCATATAGGTAACAAGTCCCTGTGCATGCTCTGCAAGGTTATGTACCGCATTGGTAACAACCGTATTGATCTCCTGAATACGGTTCGCTGTCTGGCGGCTGGATTCTGCAAGATCACTGATCTCGCCTGCAACAACCGCAAAGCCCTTTCCAGCTTCTCCGGCTCTCGCAGCCTCAATGGATGCATTTAAGGAAAGCAGGTTCGTCTGGCTTGAGATGCTTAAAATATCGTTCGTCAGGCTGTTGACCTGATTAACACTCTTGCTCTCTTCGATTGCCTGATTTAAGATATCAAGGATCTCATTGATCTTAGCACTTGTCGTCTGCATATTCGCCTTTGCAGAGCTTTGCATGTTCTCGGCATGCTCCATCATCTCCTGGGAGAACTGGCTTAATTCCGCAGATTTTTCTGCAATGATGCTGACTTCATTCCGCACATCGGAGGCATTGTCATTGATCAGGGATGCATTGCTTGATACCTCCTGCATCGTTGCCGAAAGCTCCTCGGTCAGTGCAGACAGATCCGATGCACTGTCGTTTGAGGTCTGGACACTTTCCATAACCTCATTGACAACGGAATCCATTTTTTCAGAATCCTTGCTTAACACACCGAAAATATGCTGCATCTTTTCCATAAACATGTTGATGCCTGTTCCAAGGCTTCCAACCTCTCCTACTCTTGCAACGGTTACACGCTTTGTCAGGTCACCCTCACGCTTTTCAATATCATTGATAATTCCGTCGATCTCTTTTTCTGCATGCTTAAGCGGACTGATAACAAGCTTTGAAACACCAAAGACTGCTGCAAGCACTGCAAGCATGCTGACGGTAATTGTAATCAGATTCGTCACGATTGAGGCTCTGTATACCTCCCTCAGATGTTCCCTTGTCGCATCCGAATTCTCCGATGTCTCGGATGTGATCTTATCCATATCCGCAGTCATGTTTGCCGCATAAGTTGCAAGATCTCCATTGGCAAGCGCATATGCATCTGACGCCTTTGTATTCGCACTGTAAGCAATGACATTGACAACTGCTATTTTAAAGTTCTCATAATTGGACATCAGATCCTTATACGTGTCCGCTTCATCTGCGGATACCTGCCCTTCAAACGCTGCAAGCTTCTCATCAAGATCCGCTTCCTTTGTCTTGATATCGTCCACAATCGAAATCATGGTATCAAAGTTGGTTGCAATGATATGGGAAAGCGCATTCTGATGGATCGACTGCATCTCCTCCTGAATCGAGTTCAGCTTGATCAGGCTTTCCATATATTCATCCGTAATCGTTGTTGCTTTGGCATTTACACCCTGAATGTTTTTGATTGCGAGCACATTTGAAATAATCGAAACAAGTCCGAGTATAAGAACCGGAACAAGAATCAGAACCCGGATGCTTGTCCCCTGCCGCTTTTTGGTATTTTTTACTGCTATGCTACTCATAAACTTCCCCTTTCCTTACTGTCCGTTCGACGCAGTAATGCCTTTTACCATCGTATCCAGAAGCTTCTGTAAATCTTCTCCGTTCGGATTGCCTGCTGCAATCTGTTCCGCAAAAGTCTGCACCGGATCCCAGAAATTGCCGCCAACACGCTGGAGGTCTGCATATTCTGCCTGTGCAAGCACTGCCTGGATTGCTGCGGAAGCCTTTACCTCTGCAGAATTGGCTGCATTCGTATTTGCAGGTCCCTGTCCTCTTTCTTCAAAGCGGAGTGTCTGGTTCTTCTCATTTGTAATCCAGTCTGCAAGCTTTCCTGCCCACTCGGTATTCTTAGAATAAGCATTCACACCAACCATCTTATAGCCGGAGAAGGATGCCATCTGCACCTGCTGTCCTGCACAGGTATAGGTTGGAAGCTTCGCTGCACCATAGTTTTCTCCCCATAACTGTTCAAGTGCGTTGGCATTCCAGACGCCGGATACCCCTGCGATCACGGAACCATTCTCTGCACTTGCAAGAAAATCTGCATCTACCTCATTGATAAAGCCTGGATTCGTTGCAATTCCAAGCATTGCCTGTGCCACATCGATTCCCTTTATCGCTCCATCCTGGCTGTTCCACGTACAATAGTTGGAGATTCCATCGTCATTTAAACCAAGCTCCATACCGGTATTTCCAAAAAAGGTATAATCATACCATGCTGAGGAAAGATCTATGGAAACCTTCTTTCCACTAGCTGCTGCAACCGCTAACATCTGATCAAGCGACTGCACATCACTGTCTGAAAAATATGCCTTGTTGTAGTACATAAAATATCCATTATCTGCGGTAAGCGGATAGGCATACAGTGTATCCCCTACCTTTGATGCTGCTACTGCATTCTCGTTATTGGCAGCGCTGACCGACGCTGCATCCTCCACTGGCTCTAAGGCTCCTGCTGCCACAAGCGCCATCAGCTGATCGTCTACAAACGTAAACACATCAGTGCCATTTAATACATCTCCGAGCAGATTATCCTTACAGGTCGACTCGCTCTGCGCTTCTACCGTAATATCAAAATTCGCCTGTGAGCCGTATTCCTGCTTAAAACTATCGATAATCTGGGACATCAGATCTGCATCCTCTTCTGCCGCCCAGACCTTAAGGGACACGGTTCCACCTTTTTGCGTTTGGTCTGCCTGTGTGCCAGCTGCAGACTCAGTTCCTCC
>CAKRLN010000070.1 GCA_934359535.1 uncultured Lachnospiraceae bacterium | reverse complement strand
AGACTACAAGGTAGATAGGGCAGAGGTGGAAGTGTGGCAACACATGGAGCTGACTGTTACTAATCGGTCGAGGGCTTGACCAATAAGACTTAATGAATACGAGTCGAAGACGAAGTATGAATTTAGTCGTTTGGTCGTTCGAGTAAGCGAAGCGAACTCGAACTTCCATAGAGAATAACTTTCGAAAGCAAGGAACTGAGATGAAGCGAAGCGGAATCGAAGTGACCACTTTTAGAGCAATAAGAACGATAATCGGAATCTGTATGAAATTTTGAAGGTACAACACTGGTCCTGTTCGAAAGAGCAGGGCTTTTTTTGTTTATAAATAGACAGTTAAAGAAGAACACTACAGGAGAGAAAAGGTATGACAGATTTAGCAGACAAGATCGGTGGCGTACGGCACTGGATAACGGCATAAAGAGTA
This sequence comes from uncultured Lachnospiraceae bacterium, assembly GCA_934359535.1. Taxonomy (GTDB): domain Bacteria; phylum Bacillota; class Clostridia; order Lachnospirales; family Lachnospiraceae; genus Roseburia. Next base: position 10,160 of record CAKRLN010000070.1, on the reverse strand, counting down.
CACTGCTCAGCCTGACAGATGATGCAGTGAAAAACCATACAGATCGATAACAGTTTATGTCAAAAAAACGACCATTTACGAAAGAATCCAATTTTCATTTTCCAGTTATGTTACTCTGAATATAGAAAATGGAACTGAAATTATTTAATGTCAGCACGTTAGATGGAAACAGAGATAACATTACATTGAGAAAGGATCGATTGGGAAATGAGCTTAAAATACGAAAAAATCATTCGTCAGATGACATTAGAAGAAAAGGCACTGATGATGTCTGGAAAAAACACATGGGAAACGATGGATTTTGAGAAGTATGGGATTCCATCCATGGCAATGTCCGATGGACCGCACGGACTTAGAAGACAGGCGGGGGCAGGAGACCATCTTGGATTAAATGCGAGTCTTCCGGCAACGTGTTTTCCGACAGCGGCAACGGTAGCGAATAGCTGGGATGAGGCACTTGGAGAGGAAATCGGTACAGCTCTTGCAGAAGAAGCGGTTACGATGGATGTAAATGTTATTTTAGGACCGGGATTAAATATCAAAAGAAGTCCGCTTTGTGGCCGTAACTTTGAGTATTTTTCCGAGGACCCATATCATGCAGGAAAAATGGCGGCTGCATATGTCAAGGGAATCCAGAGCAAAGGAATCGCAGCCTGTCCAAAGCATTTTGCGGCAAACAGCCAGGAGCTCCGAAGAATGGCAAGTGATTCTGTTGTCGATGAGAGGACCTTCCGTGAGATCTATACAACCGGTTTTGAAATTGCGGTAAAAGAGGGAAAAGCGAAGTCTATCATGTCTTCTTATAATGAAGTCAATGGGATTTATGCAAATGAGAATAAACATATGCTGCAGGAAATCCTTGTGGATGAATGGGGCTTTGAAGGCTATGTGGTTTCTGACTGGGGCGGAAGCAATGACCACGCACTTGGAGTGAAAAATGGAAGCCATCTGGAGATGCCGGGAACTGGAAAATCCGGAATGCATGACATTGTAAAAGCCGTGAAAAATGGAACCCTGGAGGAAGAAATCCTCGATCAGCGTCTTGATGAGCTTTTCAATGTTATTTTTGCAACGCATCAGGCAACCGTAGATGGAAAAGGCAAAACCTTTGATGTGGAAGGGCATCACGCGCTTGCCAGAAAAGCGGCGGAGGAAAGCATTGTTCTTTTGAAAAATGAAGATCAGATTCTTCCTTTGAAGAAAGGCACAAAGGTTGCCGTGATCGGAGATTTCGCGAAAACACCAAGGTATCAGGGCGCAGGCTCATCCCTTGTGAACCCGGCAAAGAAACCAGAAGCTATTTTAGATGTGATCGGGGAAAGCGGGCTTTCCATGGCTGCCTATGAGCAGGGGTATGTAAGAAACCGCAAGGCAGACAAAAAGCTTGTGCATGCAGCGGTTGAAGCAGCAAAAAAGGCAGATGTTGTGCTTGTTTTTGCAGGATTGGATGAAATCAGTGAATCGGAAGGCCTGGATCGTACCCATATGCACATGCCACTTGCGCAGAACCAGCTGATTGATGAGATCACAACGGTGAATTCGAACGTTGTAGTTATTTTATCGGCAGGATCTTCGATTGAGATACCATGGTATTCCCATGTTAAGGGAATCGTACATGGATATTTAGGTGGACAGGCAGGGGCTTCTGCGATGATGCATGTGCTGACGGGTAAGGTATGCCCATCCGGAAAACTAAACGAAACCTATCCGATGAGCTATAAGGACACACCAGCCTATAACTATTACCCGAGCAAGGAACGGAGCAGCGAATACCGCGAATCTCTTTATGTCGGATACCGTTATTACACAACTGTTGGAAAAAAAGTGCGTTTTCCATTTGGATTTGGACTAAGCTATACAAGCTTTTCCTATGAAAATTTATCAGTTGATAAAGAGGGGGTTTCCTTTATCCTGAAAAATACCGGAAGCGTAGAAGGAACCGAGATTGCACAGCTTTATGTCGGAAAAGAATCGGATACAGTCTTTCGTCCGCTTCGCGAGTTAAAGGGCTTTTCCCGTGTGACGCTTGCTCCGGGTGAGGAAAAAGAAGTTCATATCCCATTCGATGATAAAACCTTCCGTTTTTATGATACAAGAACAGACAGCTGGGAGATTGAATCCGGCGAATACCGCATTTTCATTGGAAAAAATGCGGAAGAAATGCAGTTAGAGGGTACAGTTTATGTAGAAGGAACCGTAAAAGAAGGCGCATATCGCAAGGATGAGATGCCAGAATATTTTGCCGGACAGATCCAGAACGTGAGCGATGAAACATTCCGCAAGCTGTATGGAAGAGAGATTCCGGATGGAAGCTGGAGCGGAGAAATCCGGATGAACGATGCAGTGTGTCAGCTTTACTATGGAAAAGGAATTTTCGGAAAGCTGTTTTACGGTGTTTTACGTATCCTGCTTAAAATCAGTGAATGGCAGGGCAAGCCGAACTTAAATGTGCTGTTTAACTATAACATGCCGATCCGCGGCTATGCGAAGATGACAGGCGGCTTTGTCACAATGGAGATGGCAGAGGCACTGACCGAGATGGCAAACGGACACCGGATCAAAGGAACCGCGCATCTGATTCGTGCCGCAGTAAAACGCGACTAACTATGTAGTCCAAAACGGATAAAAAAAGAGAATTTAAAGTGTAGGATAGAAGTATCCCCTGTGGTGAAAAGAACTTTTTTGCCATAGGGGATTTTGTGTTATTGTTCACCTGTCAAGCATAGAAGCAGCCGTTATGCTCGTGTAAAAAGGCACGCTCTTCGGAAAAGGGACTTGAGAAAAGCGTAGGATTCGTTTATGATAAAAAAAGGAAAATCTGTCTGATACAGTGGAATTGCTGCGTGGCAGAAGGAAAGAGGAAAGCGGCATATGATTAAGGTTGCAATTGTGGAAGACGAGGCAATGTATGCAAAACAGCTGCAGGAATTCCTGCACCAGTATGAAATAGAAAACGGGGAAGCGTTTGATATTACGGTTTATTCAGATGGAGACCAGATTGTTAATAAATATCAGTCGCAGTATGACCTGATTTTTATGGATGTGGAAATGAAATTTATGGATGGGATGTCTGCCGCAGAGGAGATCCGGAAGGTGGACACGGAGGTTGTGATTATCTTTATTACGAACATGGCTCAGTATGCGATCCGGGGCTATGCGGTGGATGCACTCGACTATGTGTTAAAGCCGGTATCGTATTTTGCATTTTCACAGCGCTTAAACCGAGCGCTTGGACGCATGAAAAAGCGTGAGAGCAAAATGATCATGGTAAACATCAAGGGTGGAACTGTCCGGATCAATATCGCGAATATCTATTATATCGAAAGCCAGGGACATACACTGATCCTGCATACGATACTCGGGGATTATGAGACGGCCGGGACGATGAAGGAGATGGAGGAGAAGCTTGCCGGGATGAATTTTTGCCGCGGCAACAAAGGGTATCTCATTAATTTACAGCATGTGGACGGTATTCAGGATGGTTGTGCGAACGTAAAAGGAGAGCCGCTTGTACTTAGCCGTGCAAGAAAGAAGGAATTTATGGAAGCACTGACTCGGTATTGGGGAGAGGTAGTCAAATGATCGATTATATGATGCCGGATATTCCGCGATTTTATACGGCACTTGCAGAGTGGGTGGCATGCATGGTTTTTATTCTGCCGCTGAAAAAACGGTTTCAGAAATGGGAAACCGGACTTCTTATGGCAGCCATGCTCCTGGTGCAAAGTGTCTTTTTAATTTTGACGGGGGATCTTAAGATTATATTCTGGATTCCGTGTATGATTTTTGCAGTGCTGCTTATGATCGGCTTTATTTTCGGCTGCTGTGATGTCGGGATCATGGATGCCGCATATTTTGGCATGATTGCTTTTGTTGCTGCCGAGTTTATGGCATCGATCGAGTGGCAGATTGTCTGCTTTTTCTGGAGTGGAGTGGTATCGGACTGGGCAATCCAGACGCTTGTTCTGACCGGCAGCTATGGAATTATCGCGGTGTTACTGCTTAAGGTTGTGCATCTGCATCTACCAAAGGATGGCAGGATGAACATCACCCGGAAAGAGTATTTTTCCGGGCTTTTAATTGCAATTGCCGTTTTTTCTGTCAGCAATTTAAGCTATATTACGGTCAATACACCGTTTTCCGGAAGATATTCCTTTGAGATTGCCAATATCCGGACACTTGTCAATCTCGGCGGGATCGCGATTCTTTATGCGCACCTGACCCAGTGCTGTGAGCTGCGTGTGAGAAAAGAGCTTGAGGCGGTGCAAAACGTTCTTCAGAATCAGTATGTACAGTACAAGCAGTCAAGAGAGAGTATTGAGTTAATCAACTACAAATATCATGATTTGAAGCATCAGATTGCCTTTTTAAGAAGCGAGGAGGATAAGGAAAAGCGGGAGGAATTTTTAAACTGCATGGAGGAGGAAATCCGTCAGTATGAGGCACAGAATAAGACCGGAAATAAGGTGCTTGATACGGTGCTTACGACAAAGAGCCTTTACTGTGCGAAGCATGGAATCACCTTTACCTGTGTGGCGGATGGAACGCTTTTAGAATTCATGGACGTCATGGACATATGCAGCATTTTCGGAAACGCGCTTGACAATGCGATCGAATGTGAATTAAAGATTCCGGATAAGGAGAAGCGGCTGATCCACGTAACTGTGTCGAAGCAGAAAAATTTTCTGATCCTGCGGTTTGAAAATTATTATGAGGATGCCCTTCTTTATAAGGAGGGGGCGCTTGTTACAACAAAGAAGGAAAAGGAGTATCATGGCTATGGCTTAAAGAGTATCCGTTATACCGTTAATAAATATGAGGGCGCGGTTACGATTGACACGAAGGAGAATTGGTTTGACCTTAAGATTTTAATTCCGATCAGGGAGGAAGCATATGACACCGGTAATTAGTATAGGAAATCAGGGATTTGACAGCATACGCGAGGAAAATAGCTTTTATATTGATAAAACGACGTTTATCTGGAAATGGTGGGAGTCTAAAGATGTAATTACGCTCATCACACGCCCACGCCGTTTCGGGAAAACGCTCAATATGAGTATGTTAAACTGCTTTTTTTCAAATCAGTATAAAAACAGGGCTGATTTGTTTGAAGGGCTTGCGGTCTGGAAAGAGGAAAGCTATAGACTGCTTCAGGGAAGTTATCCGGTTATTTTTCTGAGCTTTGCATCGGTAAAGGCAGATAATTTCACGGATGCGAGAAATCAGGTGATCGATGCGGTCAATGAAGCTTACCGGATGCAGGAAGAGCTGGTGGAAAGTGACCGTCTGACCGATGGGGAAAAAGCAGTTTTTGCGCAGCTTGACCATTACACGAAAAATGGCTCTTGCGAGAAGAAGATTTCCAATGACATTGTATGTGGGGCGCTTCGGACACTTTCTGGTTGTCTGTATCGTTTTTATGGAAAAAAAGTGCTTCTTCTTTTGGATGAGTATGATACACCGATGCAGGAAGCCTATGTGAATGGATATTGGAAGGAATTTTCCGCGTTTATCCGCAGTATGTTTAATCTGACATTTAAGACGAACCCATATCTGGAGCGAGCCATGATGACCGGTATCACACGTGTGTCAAAGGAATCCATCTTTTCGGATTTGAATAATCTGACGGTCATTACAACAACATCAGACCGTTATGCGGACTGCTTTGGATTTACCGAGCAGGAGGTCTTTGATGCGCTGGATACTTTTGGTCTTTCTGAGCAGAAAGCACTCATAAAGACCTGGTATTATGGATTTGCATTTGAAGGAAAAAAGGTACAGATTGGTTCGGATCTGGAAGACGGGATAAAATAACAGAAAAGCATTATGATTTGTACAATATGTATAGAATTGTAATGCTTTTTTGTTTATGTTGTACATGGTGAAATACAGTTTATGCGGAAAAAATGCATTTTGTGCAGTTTTTTGCTGAAAGAAAAACTTTATGCTAGGATAGAGTTACAAGGTCCGAAGCGGACAAATAAATCTTTGGGAGGATGGAAAAGATGTTAGCAATTAACATGGATGACGTAATTAACGTCCTGAATTCCTGCAAGCCATATCTGATTGCGCTCGGGGTAGCACTTGTGCTCGCAATCGTTGTCACTGTGGCATGCATGAAGCTCAAAAAACCAGTGAAAAAGCTGGTTCGGAAGGAAGCATGGATCGCATTCCTTTTAGCAGCAGTTATCATTATCAATATGATCTGCTTTATTCCAATGTCAAGCATGATTTCGCTTGCAATGGGAAATGGAACAATTACAGAGGATACCTCAAAGGAAGCAACAGAGCTTTGCGAGGACATTGCAGATGAGGGTATTGTGTTATTAAAAAATGAAGACAATATTCTTCCGCTTGCAGATACGAAAAACCTGAATGTATTTGGATGGGCATCCACAAACCCATGCTACGGTGGAACTGGATCAGGAGCATTATCCGATGCTTATGAGACAACAACACTGCTTGGCGGGCTGGAAGATGCAGGCTACAAATTAAATTCCGAGCTTACCGATTTTTACAAAGAATACCGGGAAGACAGACCAGAAGTTGGAATGTGGGCACAGGACTGGACATTACCGGAGCCAACCGCAGATTCTTACTCGGATGAGCTGATCGAGAATGCAAAAGAATTTTCCGATACTGCAATGGTTGTGATCACCCGTGTTGGTGGTGAGGGGGCAGACCTTCCAACTGATGTAAGCCAGGTAACCTATACGGATAATTCAAAGGATTACAAGGATTTCGAGGATGGCGAGCATTACTTACAGTTAAGCCAGACCGAAAAGAATATGTTAGATCTTGTTTGTGATAATTTTGACAATGTCGTTGTTGTATACAATGGCGCAAATGCGATGGAGCTTGGCTTCTTAGATGACTATGAGCAGATCAAGGGTGCAATCTGGTGTCCAGGTACGGGTCAGTCCGGATTTGAGTCGTTAGGAAAAGTTGTTTCAGGTGAAGTAAATCCATCTGGTAAGACAAGTGATACTTTCGTATATGATTTAACAGCAACACCTACCTACAACAATTTTGGAAACTTTACCTATGATAACATGGATGAGTTTGCAGCAACTTCTAAAAACTTCGGTACCGGAGAAGAAGAGCCAACCATTCCTGCTTTCGTAAATTATGTAGAAGGCATTTATGTTGGATATCGTTTCTACGAGACCGCAGCAGCAGAAGGCATGATTAACTATGATGAGACGGTTCAGTTCCCATTTGGTTACGGACTTTCTTATACGGAATTTACACAGGAAATGGGAGACATTACCGTGGCAGACGGTGAAGTATCTTTTGATGTAACGGTAACGAATACCGGTGATTCTGCTGGAAAAGATGTGGTAGAAGCTTACTACAATCCACCATACACAAATGGAGGAATCGAAAAAGCAACGGCAAACCTGATTGATTTTGCAAAAACCGGTGTATTAGAGCCAGGCGAGTCTGAGACAATTACAATCAGCTTTTCCGAAGAGGATATGGCATCCTATGATACTTATGGAAATGGATGCTATGTATTAGAGGCTGGGGATTATGGAATTTCCATTAACACGGATTCCCATAACGTGGTAGACACAAAGAACGTAAACGTGCCGGAAACCGTTGTTTATGATGAAAACAATGCACGTTCTACCGATGATGCGGCAGCAACCAATCAGTTTGCATATGCAGAAGGAGATGCGACTTACCTTTCCAGAGCAGATCATTTTGCAAACTATGCCAAGGCAACTGCTGCACCGACAAACTTTACATTATCAGATGAAGACAAGGCTGAATTTGTAAATAACAGTAACTATGATCCAGAGGATTATAACGATGATTCCGATGAAATGCCGACAACTGGAGCCCAGAACGGTTTGACACTTGCAGACATGCGTGGACTTGACTATGATGATGCAAAATGGGATGATCTGTTAGACGAATTAACTATTTCTGATATGGATACGATGATCGCACTTGGCGGATATCAGACCGCAGCTGCATCTAGCGTTGGAAAGGTTATGACCATTGATTGTGATGGACCGGCATCCATCAACAACAACTTTACCGGAACCGGTTCCATCGGATTCCCATCTGCAGTGATGATCGCAAATACATGGAACAAAGACGTTGCACTTGCCTTTGGTGAGAGCATCGGAAAAATGGCAGATGAGATGCAGGTATCCGGATGGTATGCACCTGCAATGAATACACACAGAAGCGCATTTGCAGGACGTAACTTCGAGTATTATTCTGAGGATGGCGTTCTTTCCGGAAGCATGGCAGCCAATGCCGTGATCGGAGCTGAAAAATATGGCGTTTATGCGTATATCAAGCATTTTGCATTAAACGACCAGGAAACAAACCGTACAGGAATGCTCTGTACATGGTCAAATGAGCAGGCAATCCGTGAGATTTACTTAAAACCATTTGAAATTGCAGTCAAAGATGGCGGAGCAAAGGCCGTAATGTCTTCCTTCAACTACATCGGAACAAAATGGGCAGGCGGAAGCTATCCATTACAGACAACCGTTCTTCGTGATGAGTGGGGATTCCGTGGATTTGTATTAACCGATTACTTTGGTGTATACGGCTACATGGATTCTGATATGGGTATCCGCGGTGGTACAGATTGTATGTTAGTTGCATACGATACAGAGACAAACCATGTAACAGATACAAAGAGTGCAACAGGCGTAAAAGCAATGCGTCAGGCAAGTAAGAACATTATGTACACCGTTGTAAACAGCCGTGCATATGATCCGGACAACTTAAAGACAGGTCTTATGAACTGGCAGATCATGGCAATTGTCATTGATGTGATCCTTGGAGCACTTGTAATCTTCTTAGAAGTACTTGCAATCAGAAAGTACAGAAAAGAAAGAGCCGCAGAATAGCACATATACACATAGAGGTACTACATATGAATGGTATAAAAAATCTATGGCAGAACTTCGCAGATAAGCATCCCGGAGCCTCAAAATGGGTCCGGGAGGGCGGTCTGTTTGTAATCGTAAGCAATCTGATTACGGTATTCAAATACGTCATGCTGTTATTTCTGCCACTGGCATTTGCCGGACTTCCGAAGATTGACTTCGGGTTCCCGGGAATTGATATCACACTGTTTGGAGAGACCTTCAAATGGAACATCATTGGATATGATGCGGCGCACGGCGGACTGCCATACTTCTGCGCTTACATGATTGCAATGGTGATTGGAGAGTGTATCAATTTCCCGATCCAGAGAAATTTTGTATTCCGCAGCAAAGGAAAGATCTGGTATCAGGCATTCTGGTATCTGATTGCATTCTGCATCGTTACCTGTATCGTAAATTCGATCAATTGTATCTGGGTAGCCGTTGCAGGAATGTTCGTACCGGGCTGGCTTTATAATATCGGAACAACGGTATTAAACGGAGGTGTGTCCATGGTCGTATTCTTCTTCGTGAATAAAATCATTTTCCCAGAAGGGGAAGCAAAATAAAAATTACAAAAAACAGGATTTATCAGAGTAAGTCTGGTAAATCCTGTTTTTTGAAAATTTCTGAAATGCCGGTATTAAACGGGATGGAGTGATCTGGAATAGAACATTCATTCACTAGGATGAATGCTTAAAGAAGGAGCGCATCCAGATCATTTGGAATGTACAGATTTCCATGGAAATAAGGTGCTCCTTCTGCCAAATACAGTGCTTTGCGGTCAGAAATATGGGTATCTTCCGTGTGGTAGAGCACAAGGTTTTCAATGTGTAAGCGTTCTGCAAGCTCACAGGCATCCTTTACAGTGGAATGATGCTTCTCATAAGGGGAGAAGAGATCTGCTTCCGAATAAAGGCAGAAGGCTTCATGCAAAAGCCAGGTACTGTCCCTGACATAGTCCTTCTCAAAATCATTGTAAGGCTCATCCCCGCAGCAGGTAAGCTTCTTTCCGCAGGAAAGCTCCATAGAGAAGCCGAACTGCTTTGCCTTGGTAGAATGGATATCAAAGAATGTGACATTTCTGCCAAGAAGCGTCTGTGTTTCACCATCCGTTACCGTGACAAGATGAATCCGGTCATCAATTAACTTGGTTACCTTTGATTGCAAAAGCGTATCGGACATCATGCGCAGGATGGAGATTACCTCATCATGGGCATAGATTGACACCTCACCGTCATAGCTTCCCTTGTTCATGTTCTGGCC
>CAKRLN010000069.1 GCA_934359535.1 uncultured Lachnospiraceae bacterium | reverse complement strand
CTTGATGCAAGCGGAATCGGAAGCATGGACATTACAGCAGCGGACCGGATTGAGGCACTTTATGAAGGATTAAAGGAAAAGGAAATCCGGTTTTACATTACTGAGCATATTGCAGGTTTAAATGAGCAGCTGAGACAGCTTGGGCTCGGATATCTGATTGAGGAGGGCTGTGTGCGGAGGACAATCCACATTGCACTGAAGGATATGGGGATCAAACGGCCATATCCGCTTGAGGGTGGTGTAGAAAATGAGGAGCGCAGCGCGCAGAGAAAACGTGTTGATAACCGGATGCAGGAATTTGTCTGGGCATTCGGTTCGGATACTGAGACAGAGATCGAGAAGCAGATCGTCCGTCAGATTGAGCTGCTCAGGAAAAACGGGGACGTAGAAAGGCTGCTTCATGGAAGCTGGTCGCATATGGAGGCTCTTGATGAGGATGAGTGGCTGGAGCATCTTGAGGAGCATTTAAAGGAGATTGTAAATATTTCCGGAAAAGATGAACGGACGCTTGCAGCACGTTTTGAGGAGCATAGAAGGGAAGTGCATGACCGGATTGCGAAGGAGCATCCGGAACTTGCTGAGCGTTTTAGAGAACGCAGACATGTTCTTGACGAGCATTTGAAGGTACGCCGTCCGGAGGTCTATGATCTTGTAATCAGTCTGCGTGAGGCTGAGGATAAGAAAAAGGAACCGTAAAAAAGGCATCCCAGATACCATCTGAGTATCGGGGATGTCTTTTTTATGCATAGTGGTATTTTTTCCGTTTTAAGAGAAAGAAGGTCACGGTAATGACCAGAGTCAGAAGCTCAGCGACGATAACGGCAAACCAGATTCCGTTCATGCCAAGGATCATAGGAAGAATCAGCACCGCAGCGACCTGGAATACAAGGGTACGCAGGAAGGAAATTGCTGCGGATATTCCTCCATTGCTCAGCGCGGTAAAGAAGGATGAGCCGAAAATATTAAAGCCGTTGAACAGATATACAAGACAGTAAATACGGAAGGCATTCCGTGTCATGGTATACAGCTCGGCATCGTAGCCGACGAAGAGCTTGGAAAGCGGAATCGCAAGCACCTGTGAGAATACTGCAAGGAAAAGACCGCAGAGTGCGATCAGACGGAGGCTTTTTCCAAACAGGTTTTTTAGCTCGTCATGGTTGCCTGCTCCGTAATGGAAGCTGATTACTGGGGCGCTTCCAATTGAATAACCGATGAAGATGGCGGCAAAGACGAAGCTGACATACATGATCGCGCCGTAGGCGGCAACTCCGTTTTCACCGGCAAATTTCATAAGCTGGACATTGTAAAGCGAGGTTACGATGGAGCTTGAAAGGTTGGACATCAGCTCAGAGGAACCGTTTCCGCATGTCTGAAGCAGAACCCTTGCGTCGAAATGTGTTTTTCCAAGGTGGAGCAGACTGGAATTTTTTCTTCCGAAATAAAGGAGCGGAAACAGTCCGCCGATGAATTCTCCGCATACGGTTGCAGCGGCAGCACCGTATAAGCCAAAGCCGAGAATTCCGACAAACAGGAAATCGAGGACAATGTTCGTGATTCCGGCAGTCAGGATGACGTAGAGACCAAGCTTTGGTTTTTCAGCAGTGACAAAGAAGCTCTGGAATACGTTTTGCAGCATAAATGCCGGCATTGAGATAAAAGTAATGCGGGCATAGACGATACAGTTTGTTAAAAGAACGCCTTTTGCACCCAATAGGCGGGCAAAAAACGGAATGGTAATGGCTCCGATGACCGAGAGGATCACACCTCCGATTGCCGTTGTATACACAAGCAGGGAGAAGATTTCATTTGCCTTTTTGTGGTCACCTTCTCCGAGTGTTTTTGCGACAATAGCACTTCCGCCGGTTCCCATCATAAATCCAAGGGCTGACAATGCCATTAAGATCGGAAAAACAAGATTGATGGAGGCAAGTGCAGTTTTTCCGGCGTAGTTGGACACGAAAAGCCCGTCAACAACGCTGTAGATCGAGGTGAAGATCATCATCACGATCGATGGAAAAACAAATCGCAGTAATTTATTATAGGTAAAATGTTCGGATAATTGTATCTGCATGGATAACTCCTTTTCGGTAAATCAACAGGTTACAGATCTTGAATGCGGCCACGCAGAGCCTCGATATATTTGTTCTGCAGGGTAAGAAGCAGGTCGCATTCGGAGGCAGTCAGCTTTGAAAATGCTATGTTTTCTGCTTCCACAACTGGATAAATCGTTCTTTGGAGAAGCAGATGGCCGCTTTCTGTCAGATGCATATGCATGCTCCGTCCTTTGCCGGGGGAGAGCGTGAGATAGCCTTCCTTTTCCAGATTCCGTATGGAAGAATTGACTGTCTGCTTTGGAATAAACGTGGCACTGCATACATCACGCTGCGTGCAGCTATCACCGATCTCGCAGATCGTGTAGAGAATGTCAAAGGCACTGTCGGATAGACCGAGCTTCCTGGCCGCAAGATGGTAGATCTCATTAAATTCCTTGTAGAGCCGGTTAAATTCCCGGAGGCTCGAACTCATATAAGGCGTGAGCGCATCGGTGTCTGACGGCTTTTTGCCACTTGTGGGATTGGTATGGATTTCTTTCATGGCGGCATCATCTCCTGAGTCTGATTTCGTACTTGAACAAGTATAGTCCGAAATCAGACTTATGTCAAGTCCGATTTCATATATATAGTATTCACGCGTGTTTTCTCATGATATAATGAGCGTAGCGAAATTATATCAGACGCGGAGTGCGAAGCACGGATGCGCATAAGTATCAGTAATTAGGTGATTCCGAAACGCAGCGTTAATCTGAAATTAATTGTGAAAAGTGACAAAAAGATTAAGAAGACACTGGGGAGCGGCCGGTACTTAGCGACCGTAATGTGGTCGCTTATGTACCGTTGCCAGCGACACGTAGCGAAAGCGTGTCTTCGAAGATTTTTGTCACTTTGAACAATGAAATATAGGTAAAAATGAGTTTCGGAATCACCCTAAGCATTAGCAATAAGCGGGAGGAGAATCATACATGCAGGAAAAAACACGCTGCCGTTGGGCAAATCCGAAGAATCCATTATATCTGGAATATCATGACCATGAGTGGGGCATCCCGGTCTATGATGACAGGAAATTATTTGAGATGCTGATCCTTGAGGGTTTTCAGGCGGGGCTGTCATGGGAATGTGTTCTGAATAAGCGTGAGGCGTTTGGGATGGCATTTGATGCATTTGATCCGGAGGTGATTCAGAATTATGATGAGAAAAAGAAGGAAGAACTGAAAAATAATCCGGGTATTATCCGAAACGGAAGAAAAATTGAAGCAGCAGTGATAAATGCAAAAGTATTTCTTAAAATGCAAAAGGAATGGGGGAGCTTTTCCGATTATCTCTGGCACTGGACGGGGGGAAGGGTGATTCATGAAAATACAGTTACAAGCTCGCCGCTTTCGGATCAGATCTCAAAGGATTTAAAGAAGCGTGGAATGAAGTTTGTCGGGACAACGATCATCTATTCCTATTTGCAGGCGGTCGGGGTAATTGATTCCCATGAGGATAGCTGCTTTCTGGCATATAAAAATTCTTAACTGATTCTTTACCAGCAAAAACATATAATTTGTAATATGGGAGGCCAAAATGAGAAAAAATCATCGTTTTTTCCAGAATATCGGAAAGCTGCTTGGTATTTTAGCAGGCTGCTTTGCACTGTGTCTTGCAATTGAAAAATATTTTGGAGCGAGCACGCTCGTACCGGCGGTCATGGCGCTTGCCGTATTTTTGGTATCTCTCATAACAGATGGATTCCTTTATGGGATCATTGCTTCTCTGCTCAGTGTTCTGGAGTTGAATTTTGCATTTGCATTTCCATATTTTGCATTCAATTTCAGCATTCCGGAGAATATCATATCTGCATTTATTATGCTGGTCATTACGATCATGACCTGTACACTGACAACCCAGCTTAAAAATCAGGAAAAAATCAGGGTGGAGAGTGCAAAGGAGAAGATGCGCGGAAATCTTCTTCGGGCAGTTTCCCATGATCTTCGGACTCCGCTTACAACGATCTGCGGGGCAAGCTCCGCAATTGTGGAGAATTATGACCAGTTGAACAAAGCGCAGGTGCTTCAGCTCGCAAATGGAATCCGGGACGACTCCCAGTGGCTTGTCCGTATGGTAGAAAATATTCTTTCGATCACAAGGATTGACGGGGAAGGCGTAAAAATCGCAAAAACCGCTACCGTGCTGGAAGAGCTGATCGACTCGGTTCTTATGAAATTCCGTAAGCGTTATCCAGAACAGAAAATTCAAATTGATATCCCGGATGAGTTTATCAGTATTCCGATGGATGCGGTATTGATCGAACAGGTGCTTATGAACATTTTAGAAAATGCGATGCAGCATGCGAAAGGTCTTACCGTGATTGAACTGTCGGTATTTGTGCTTGGTGACAAGGCGGTATTTGAGATTTCGGATGATGGCTGCGGAATCGAGAAGGAGCGGCTGAAGGGGATATTTACGGATTATTTTGAAATGAAGGATGCGCCGGTGGATAACCAGAAAAAGAGTATGGGAATCGGACTTGCGGTATGTGCGTCGATCATTAAGGCGCATAATGGCGTCATCACAGCAGCAAACCGGGAGAATGGAGGATGCATTTTCCGTTTTACATTGGATTTGGAGGAAAACAGGAATGAGCAGTTATAAAATTCTTCTGATCGAGGATGAGACGAATATCGTAAGCTTTGTGAAGATGGTCTTTGAGACAAATGGATATGAGATGATTACCGCACAGAGTGGAAAGGACGGTCTTTTCCGATTTGCGGAGGAGACACCGGATCTTGTCATTTTAGATCTTGGACTGCCGGATATGGATGGCACGCAGATTATTAAGGAGATCCGTAAAACCTCAGATGTTCCGATTATTGTGCTTTCGGCGAGAATAGCAGAATCGGACAAGGTGGAAGCACTTGATCTTGGAGTGAATGACTATGTTACAAAGCCGTTTGGAACCGGAGAACTTCTTGCAAGGGTGCGGGCTGCGATCCGAAACAGCCGTTTTCGGATGCCGGAACAGAACCGGGGAGTATATCAGCTTTCCGATATGGAGATCACATATGATACACGAAGGGTGACACTTGCTGGAAAACCGGTAAAGCTCACGCAGACGGAGTATCACATCGTAGAGCTTCTTGCAAGGAATACCGGGCGGGTGCTGACTTATGCAGAGATCATCAACCAGATCTGGGGCTATTCCGATTCCGGGAGTGTCAAAAAGCTTCAGGTCAACATGGCAAATATCCGTAAAAAATTCGGGGAAAAGCCGGGAGAATATCATTACATATTAAATGAGCTTGGCGTTGGCTACCGTATGAGCGATGAGACAGAGAGCATAGAAATGAAATAAAGGAACCCTGGAAATTTTCTGGAATTGGAAAGGGTTAGAATATGTTGGAAAATATCATTGTTGGAATTATCATAGTTATTGTAGTACTTGCAACCATTACAGCCTTCTGGCTGGAATATTGTGGAAAGGATGAAAGTCCGAAGGACTGTGATACAAAAAAATAAAGGAGGAGCTGTATGATCCAGACCTTACTGATCGTGGCAATTGTCATACTTGCATGCGTATTTTTGGATAAGGTGTCAGAAAGATTTGGGGTACCAATGCTTCTGGCCTTTATCCTGCTTGGGATGTTTTTTGGCTCGGATGGAGTTGTGAAAATTGCGTTTGACAACTATCAGACTGCGGAGGAGCTTTGTTCGATTGCGCTTATTTTTATTATGTTTTATGGCGGCTTTGGTACAAACTGGAGGGAAGCAAGGCCAGTGGCGGCAAAGGCGGTTCTTTTGTCAACAGTGGGGGTTGTTATGACTGCCGGGCTGACAGGCTGGCTCTGTCATACGATTCTTCATTTCGACTGGCTGGAAAGCCTGCTTCTTGGAGCATTACTTAGTTCTACCGATGCAGCATCTGTTTTTTCTGTTTTAAGATCCCGGAAGTTAAATTTAAAATACCGGACTGCTTCTTTACTAGAGGTGGAGAGCGGCAGCAATGACCCGTGTGCATATATGCTGACGGTTATTTTTCTTACCATGGAAAAGGGCAGCATGGATGGCATTACGATGCTTGGCATGATTGCCGCACAGGTGCTTCTTGGGGTGGTCTGTGGTGCGTTTTGTGCGTGGATTGCGGTCAAAATGTTACAGAGGGATGAATTTCCGACCGATGGATTTGATGTTATCTTTACCGTTGGAATGGCGGTGCTTGCGTATGCACTTTCGGTAAAGTTTGGTGGAAATGGCTACCTGAGTGTGTATATTCTTGGAATTATTCTTGGCAATTCCGAATTTTCCAATAAGCCCGGACTTGTGCATTTCTTTGATGGGCTGACAGGACTGATGCAGATTCTGATTTTCTTTTTACTGGGACTTTTAGCATTCCCTTCAAGACTTCCGGCAGTATTTTTTCCAGCGCTTGTGATTGCACTTCTTCTGACTTTTATTGTAAGACCGCTTGTTGTGTCAGTGATTCTGATCCCGTTTGGCAGCAGCTTTTCCCAGATTGCGCTTGTGTCGTGGTCAGGGCTTCGCGGAGCGGCATCCATTGTGTTTGCGATTATGGCAGAGCGGTCACTTACAACGACTATAGATATTTACCATATTGTGTTTCTGATCGTTATTTTCTCAATTCTGATGCAGGGCTCGATGATCCCGTTTATGGCGAAGCTGACTGGCATGATCGATGAGAAGGAAAATGTCATGAAGACATTTAATGATTATACAAAGCTCCATCTGATCGAAAGAACGCTCGATGCTTCCCATCCGTATGTCGGGTTAAGTCTGGCAGAGCTTCCACGCCGGAAAAATGAGCTTATCATTATGATTGAACGGAATGGGGAAATCATTATTCCGAATGGAGATGTTGTATTGCAGCCGGATGATATGCTTGTGATCAACCGTTCCAAACCGCATGTATAGAATCTGTCCGTTTTTTCCATAATAATGACTGTGATCGTTATCAAGTCGAAATGGAGGAACGAAATATGATTTTATCAGAACGTGAAAAAACAGTGATCCAGGATCTGCAGACGCAGGAAAAAAGCTGTGTGACAAAGTATGAAAAATATGCCACACAGGCGAAGGACCCGGTGCTTAAAAATCTGTTCGAGGATCTGAGGCAGAAGGAACAGAACCATTATGATTCGCTGACACAGGTGCTTTCAGGGACAGTTCCGTCAGTGGACTGCAATGATTCCGATGGGCGCGATTATGAGCCGAAGGCATGCTATGATACGATGACTAATCCTACGGATAAGCAGGACGACTGCTTTCTTGCCACAGACTGTATTGGAACCGAGAAAATGGTGTCCGGCGAGTACAATTCCAATGTGTTTAATTTTGGTGACTCTGACGTAAGAAAGCTTCTTGCAGACATTCAGATTGAGGAGCAGAACCATGCAGAGATGCTTTACAAATATAAACAGGTAAACGGAATGTCATAAGCGCAAAAAACGAGAAAAAACCACTTGCTGTATCATTGCAGTTGGTGGTTTTTTCATGTACAATGTTGGATAAATACAGAGGAGGCGGTATGATGGAAAATATGCATATGGAAAAAATACATATCTATGATCTGAAAAATTATACAAGTGATATGGAGGAATTTGAGAAGTTTTCCGTGCGCGCCGTGATTGTGCGGGATGGAAAGATTGCAGCACAAAAGGGACGTATGGGCGAGTATAAAATTCTTGGCGGCGGCATGGATGAAGGAGAGACTTATACGGATGCCCTGCTTCGGGAGGTTCAGGAGGAATCCGGTCTTCTTGTGCTTCCGGAGAGTATTCGGCCAATTGGTGAAATTGAGGAAAAACGCCGTGATCGTTTTGAGCCGGATAAAATTTTTCACTGTCATTCCATGTTTTTTTTCTGTGATGTCAAAGAGGAGATGACAAAGCCTCATATGACAGCCAGTGAGATCGAGAAGGGGTATCATCTGGTCTGGGCATCCCCGGAGGAGATCATTGCCGGGAATGCAGAATTTTTGAACCAGCCATGGATTTTCCGGGATACGGAATTTGTACGGATGTATGCGAATGGAAGCTTTAAGAACAGATAAATTGAAAAAGGCTGATTGAAAGAAGGAAATTTGTAATGAGATCGGAACAGAAAACAAATGTAAAAAACAGTGTAGGAAGACTTACGGTGACGGGTATCAGTATACTTATCCAGGTACTCTGGATCGTTGAGCTGTTTGTGCGGCTGAACCGGTATTCTACGGCAATTTCCCTGTTCAGCAGTATATTGGCACTTACTGTGGCACTGCGTATCTATGGAAAACACTCCAATGCAGCATTTAAGATGCCGTGGATTATTTTGATTCTGACTTTTCCGGTTGCGGGCTTATGCATCTATGCAATCTTTGGAAATTCCAATTCCACAAAGCGTATGCGGGAACGCTTTGCCAAGCTTGATGAAGCACTAAAGCCGTATAATCCGCAGGAGCTGGAGGTGTTTGTGGCACTGGAAAACGAGGATTACGGGATTGCCAATCAGTGCCGTTATGTGCGGGATTTTGGAGGCTATCCGGTTTACCGCAATACAGATATTGTATTTTATGATGATGCGAAAAAAGGCTTTGAGGCACAGCTTCTTGCATTAAAGCAGGCAGAAAAATTTATTTTTATGGAATACCATGCCATTGAGGAAGCCGAGGCATTTCTCCAGATAAAGGATATTCTTGCAGAACGTGCAGCAGCCGGTGTGGATGTGCGGTTATTTTATGATGATGTCGGAAGCATCGGATTTATCAATACCGACTTTATCCGGCGCATGGAAGCAGTTGGGGTGAAATGCCGGGTGTTTAATCCAGTCAATCCGTTTTTTAATATGTTTATGAATAACCGGGATCACCGGAAAATTACAGTGATTGATGGAAAGATCGGTTTTACCGGTGGCTATAATCTGGCGAATGAGTATTTTAACCTGACACATCCGTATGGACATTGGAAGGACACCGGAATCCGGCTGTGCGGAGATGCGGTAAGAAGCCTTACGGTAATGTTTCTTGAAATGTGGAATGCTATGGAACGAAGCAATAAGCCGGTACAGGGATTGAAGGAGGATATCCGTCCGTTTCTCAGGAAGCCGGATTATACGGCAGCAGAACAGGGCTTTGTGCAGCCTTATGCAGATAGTCCGCTTGATGGGGAAGCACTTGGTGAGAGTGTATATCTCAATCTGATCAAGCATGCAAAGCACAGCTTTTATGCTTCTACACCATATCTGATTATCAGTGATGAGATGGTGCGGGAGCTTGGTCTTGCCGCAAAACGAGGTGTGGATGTCCGGATTATCACACCGGGAATTCCGGATAAGAAAATGATCTATAAGGTGACGCGCTCCTACTATGCGGGGCTTGTCCGCCAGGGCGTCCGGATGTATGAGTACACGCCGGGCTTTATCCATGCGAAGCAGACGGTCTGTGATGGGGAAGCGGCGACAATCGGAACGATTAACTTTGATTACCGGAGTCTGTACCATCATTTCGAAAATGGTGTATTTTTATACCAGATGGATGCTGTGCAGGAGATTGGGAAGGACTTTGAGCGTCTGTTTTTGGTCTGTGAGGAGGTTACCGAAAAGTATCGGGATGGCAGGTCCGCAGTGCTTCGGATCGGTCAGTGCATTCTGCGTCTGTTTGCACCGTTATTATGATGCGTTTTTCTTTGTACAAATGGTGCGGGATATGGTAAAATAAAAGTCAGTGTGCAGGCTTCCGGTATGCCGGTGCCAAAGCACAGGGGAAAGGAATTTAATAAAATGGACGAAAAGAATACAAATCAAAACGGTACACAGGAGGAAAAGAAACAGGAACAGGACCGTCAGATGACTTTAAATGTACAGAATGAAAGCGTTGAAAAAGCTGTAGATACATATATGGCAGAGCGGACGAATGAGAATTTAAGCAGACTGATCAATGAGCTGTGCCGATGCCGTCTTTTGGTTCCGGCAGTTGTAAATGAGGAGAATAAGCCGTTTCCACTTACGATTACATCAAAGGATCAGGCACAGAAATTTATTCCGGTCTATACTTCAATATCACAGGTTCCAAAGGAGCCGAAGATTCCGGGAATTTTAAATCTTCCATATCTTGTTATTAATAATATGGCAGCGAATGAGAAGTCTGATTTAGACGGAATTGTGATCAATCCGTTTACACAGAATCTTGTATTCCAGAAGCCGCTTACCGTAAAAATCAAAGCAAACCTGGAGGCGCTCAGTAAAAAAACAGGACCAAAGCCGGTACGCGTAACAGAACAGCAGTATAATGCACTTGCAAGAAAGCATTATGAATTTAATTTCCTTCCGAAGAAGTTTTTTGAGGATGGACAGGCGTTTTTGGATGAGCTTTGTGAGAAAAAAGAAGAGTTTATTGATGCACTTTATGAGGAATCCTATCAGGAGAAACGCCTATATCCATATCTGCCGGAAGATTTTTCTGTGATGGTTATGGATATCAGCGAAGATCTTTTTATTGTTCGGGTTGATTTTCCAGAACAGAACATGTCCGTACCGTCCTGCTACCGCATTTATTTTACATGGAATAAAAAGGAGCAGACCGGAAGATATTTTACGATTGAAAAGACCAAGGACGCAGAATCAAAGCTTCTTGGAGAGATGGATGCAAAGATCAAGCATGTAAGCCATGGGGAAGCACCGGTAGAG
>CAKRLN010000068.1 GCA_934359535.1 uncultured Lachnospiraceae bacterium | reverse complement strand
GTCCAAATAAATAGCTGTCCAATTCTGTAAAATAGCTCATATATACCCCTCCAATACCTATTATATTTAATCTTCAAAATCTTTTTCATGAAGAATGACCTTATCATCCTCCGTATAACGTTTTGAAGCAAAAAAGCTGAATGCTTTTTTTATTCCTCCATGCTGCGCCCGCTCAATTGCCTCATCAACAATCTCTTTTACCTCTGTAAGCGTTGTTGCCTGATCCAGCCTTTGAATATTGCTGATCCGGTTATATAAAGCAAGAATTGCCATTTCATCAATTTCATATCCAAGCTCTCTTGAATATGATCTTGCAAATGATACCAGTTCATCATTGGTAAAAATTGGAACATTAACCTTTGCTGTAAATTTCTTGGCATATCCCTCATCAAGAGAAAGTGCTTTTTTTATTCCCTTCGAAGTATCCTCCATAATAACAAGAAGACCACTTGCATCCTGCTCAAGCAGAAGCGATAATGTTACAGCTGTCTGCCGTGTCATATTACCAGCATTCTCGATAATCAGACATCCTCCGGCAACCTTTCTTAGCAGCTGCTGGATATTTTTCTGATTTAGTGCCTCGGAATCAATTTTTCCGATTCTTCCAGATGGATATCCAGTCTCTTTTTGTAATGCCTTAATAATACTTGTTGCAAGAACAGTCTTGCCACACCCATGTCCTCCCTGAATAATCAGATTTCCCGTATATGCAGTTTCATCTTCAAGCATATGCTGTTTTAATTCAATGAGTGCCCTGCACAACTGATCTTCCATTCCATTTACTGGAACAAAATAAGAAAATACACTGACCAGTTCATCCGGAAGATGCATCACAGGTCTATGCTCTTCTTCGTATTCGGCAAGTGCAAGATCTGGAATCCTCATTGTTTCGCCATTCCGGAACGGATCATCATGATGAAGTACAGAAAGATCCGGCATCTTCTTAGTAATCTCAATCGGTTCTTCTGGTGTCTCTGGCAGAATTTGCTGTGTTACATTACGAACAATATCATCTGCCTCCTGCTCCGCCGTTTCCTGTTCCACTATGCCTTCCTCTGGCGCATCCTCAGATTCCCCTTCTTCTGGCTCCTCGTAGGCTTCGCTTTCCTCTGCCTGAACGTCTTCTTCTAGTTCTTCCTCGAATTCCTCTTCTGGCTCCTCGTAGGCTTCGCTTTCCTCTGCCTGAACGTCTTCTTCTAGGTCTTCCTCGAATTCCTCTTCTGGCTCCTCGTAGGCTTCGCTTTCCTCTGCCTGAACGCCTTCTTCTAGGTCTTCCTCGAATTCCTCTTCTGGTTCCTCGTAGGCTTCGCTTTCCTCTGCCTGAACGTCTTCTTCTAGGTCTTCAAATTCCTCTTCTGGTTCCCCGTAGGCTTCGCTTTCCTCTGCCTGAACGTCTTCTTCTAGCTCTCCCTCGAATTCCTCTTCTGATTCCTCGTAGGCTTCGCTTTCCTCTGCCTGAACGTCTTCTTTTAGTTCTTCTTCGAATTCCTCTTTTTCTAATTCTTCATAAGCTTTGGTTTCTTCAAACTCCTGTGTTTTTTCTGGTTTATCTTCCCTCAGCTTCTCCGGATAGAATGATATCGTCTCAATAACCGGCTCTTCCTCGAGCTTTTTTAATGCTGCTCTGGCCAGCTGTGCATCGAAAAATGCATTCTCACTACTCAAACGTTCAATTTCTTGACCAAGAATCTGATTCATATTAGCAAAAATCTGACCTGCTTCTTCTTCCTTTCTGGTCAGGCTTTTTTCCTCTTCTGCACCAATCTCTTTGAGTTCATCCGACTGGACTGCTGATTCAGTAAATCCCTCATTCTTATCCTGCTGCTCTTCTGTAATCTCTGTTACCTGAATTTCAGATTTCTTCTCCAATATCGGACTTTCTTCTGCATCTTCTCCAAGATATTGCTCCTTCAACAGCTGCATCGGTGAAATCCCAGCATCCAGCTTTGGAATTACATCCGTCAGCCGATCCATAATATCACCGGCTTCCTGAAGAGCCTTTGCTTTTGCAGATTCAAGCTTTCTCTGCTTGGCTATTTCTAATACTTCTTCTGCTGCCTTCTTTGTTTTTTCCCACTCTTCCAGTACCTCTGAAATACTCATCTGTCCAGTAATCTGCCTTTCCAGCTGCATGCGGTCTGAAACCATCATGCTCATCTGTCCATCCGAATCTTCTCCTATCATTTCCTGAAAATCCACCTTCAGGGAATCATCAATCTCTTTGTCCGTTTCAATGTGAACAACCTCTTTCTCATCGCTTTTTGATTCCTCTTTCGGCAGTTTCAGATACGGAATATCTTCTACCATCTTCTTAATGTTATCCATGGTATCCGATACGGTCTCTTTCTCCGTTGCATCAAGAATCTGCTGCATTCCTTTGGCAATCTCTTCCTGGAGATTTACCGTATTGAACCGTTCTGTGTTCACGGATACTTGCGGTATCTCTACAGAATCATGAACATATTCACCGGATTTTTTCATCTCCTCTTTGCCGATTTCAGTAACCCCAGAACGCTTCTGACCGAAAGAGCGGTATTTTTCCTCCTGCTGACTTGTAAGAGGCTGATATAGCATTTTTAATTCCAATGCCCGCTCTACATAAGGTCCATCTCCAAACCATAATATAAGTTCATCACAGGCCTCAATACACTTATCACTCATGCCAGCCTTATGATATAAATACGCAAGCTCGTATGCCCACTCCTCTGAATATTCCAGTTCTTTAAATTCCTCAAGAATTGGAATGAGCTCCTCAAACGATGCTCCCTGTGCTTTTTTTATAATGTATTTTAAAATATATTTCAAATTATCGTGCGGAGCAATATCTACAAACTCGTCATAATATTCTTCCGCTGCCGTATAATCTTCCATTTTTACCGCCAGCTCTGCCAGACGATAGATGATTGTTCTTCCAATCGGAGATCTGTCATATGCCATTAAAAGAAGCTCTTTGCTGTCCTCATAACGGCCGGTTTTCTCATAGATTTCACCTGCACGGACAAGTTCATTTACATTCTTTATCTTATTCCAGTTAATTGTATCTGCAATTTCTGCGGCAGCATCATAGTTTTCTTCAGTACAAAGACTTTTTATCTGATCCTGCTTCAGATTGTATTCGTATTTATCCAACAGTGTCACCTCAAGTATATGCCTGTATCTTTGAATTTTAATGTCTGTTTTTAGTGTATCATAGGCGTTATTAGATGTCAAAAAATAAGCCGAAAAAAAAGGGAACAGCAGTGCCCTTTTCTGCTGTTCCTTCGTACTTTATTTTTGCTTTTTCTTCTGTTCTTCCCCAGGTGCCTTTTCAAACTCAATATCCCGGTTTTCCTCTTTCATGGAATTCTTTTCTTTCGCTTCATACCGAAGACTGTTCGTTTTTTCGTCTACACTTGTCATATGGATATACAGACTCGTTTCAGGCGGAAGCTCTTTGCATTTTAGTGCATATGCCACCAGACGGCGGATAATATAATAAATAACTGCAAACACCGGAACTCCAAGAACCATTCCTATAAATCCCCACATGCCGCCTGCGATCAGTATCGCAAACATTACCCAGAAGGATGATAACCCCGTAGAATCTCCAAGAATCTTTGGTCCGATAATATTACCATCAACCTGTTGCAGAACAATGATAAAAATCATCAGGTATAACGCATGAACCGGACTCTGGATCACAACCAGAAGAATCGATGGCACAGCCCCAATAAATGGGCCAAAAAATGGAATCACATTCGTACATCCAACAATTACCGCAACAAGCATTGCATCTGGAATCCTAAGAATCAGACATCCCACATAACAGATCACTCCAATAATTGCGGAATCAAGCAGCTTACCGGTTACAAATCCACCAAAAATCTCATTTGATTTACGTACCGTCTCAATCATAATATTGCCAGTTTTTGCATTAAAAATCGAATAAATGATTTTTTTGCTCTGTCCTGTCAATGTCTCCTGAATCATCATAACATAGACCGCAACGATAATTCCGATAATAAAATTCAGAATTCCTTTCACAAAAGAGATCACACCGCTTGTAATTTCCGTAATGTAAGTGTTGGCTTGTGGAAGAAGTGTATTTTTAAACCAGTTTTCAATAAAATTGGTTGCTTTCGTCATATAATCCCCGATGACGGTTGCAATTTCCTTATCGCCAAAAGACTGGCCGTCGATCCAGTTCAAAAACGACTGCACATTTCCTGGAAGTGTGTCTATAAGGCTGACCGTACTGTTAATCACAGACGGCACGATTGCCGCAATCAATAATCCGATAATGGCAAGCAGAAACAGGATTGCTCCTGTTACACCCAGTGCACGCGCTGTCTTTCTGGCTTTTTTCTCACTTTTCATTCTCGGTTTTAAAAATTTCAAAATCCATAACTCTAAAAATTTCATCACCGGATTCAAAAGGTATGCCAGTACCAGTCCAATAATAATTGGCTGTGCAGTTGCAATGATTTTTCTCCACGTATCTGCAAATCCTTTATAACGTAGAATCATAAAGAAAAACAGAATACAGCATACAAATGTAATGAACGCTGTAAATCCAATACGGGCATACTTGTAAAATTCCTTTTTTGCTTCATGGGAGCGCGGAATCAGCCTTTCCCCCACGCTCCTTTTTTTATTTTCATTTTCCGAACGGCACTCCTGATTGCTTTGTTGTTCGAAAGTACTCAATGTTTTTCTCCTATCCACGATAATAGTTGATCAGACATCCTTTTAAAATAATTTCCCTCTCATCATCTGTCAGAGGACTCATTTTCAGCTTAAATGGTGTAAGGCTTCCATCCTTTACCAGATATGCATCAAATTCCGTTTTCTTATCTGCAATTGCCTCACGAATTCCCGGAAGGAACAGATAATCAAGGTTCTTAAACGGAAGCTTACCCTCATCAATAAGGAACGGAATCATTCCCCAGTTGATCAAGTTCGAGCGATAACGCTTTGTCGCGTAATCATTTGCAATATTTGCCCAGCCGCCTAATACCTTCTGACAGGAAGCCGCCTGCTCTCTCGCAGATCCATCACCCGGTTTTACTGCAAAGATCGTACTTCCAAATCCAAGATTCTCACGGCTGACATCCGGATAAGATGCCTTGATCGCATCCATAACCGGCTTTAATTCTGCTACCGCTTCTACTGGACAGCTTCCGGTCTCTACTGCTTTCTGGGCTTTCTGGATTTCTTTTGCACGGCCAACGTACTCTGGATCTTTTCTGGAAAGCGCAAACTCAGCCAGTCCAAGCGGATTGGAACGGAAGGAAGAGGTCTCTCCGGATGGGATCAATTCATCGGTTGTTGTAACTGGATCATGAATCTCGGATACAACCTTTAATACCATATTCTCCGGAAGGGCACTCATTGCCGGCCAGTCCTTGATATTTGGTCCAAACTGGATTTCTACCGAAGGATCCGCAACACCCTTGCTGTCGAATACACGGTTCTCATAAATCGTCTTATCAAAGAAATATTTTGGCTTACTGTAATTAACATCCATATCCATTGCTGAGGTCAGATATCCCCTATTTGCTGCTGTGGCTGCAATGGAACGGGCATCCATCAGCGCAACTGATGCAACCTGACCATTCTGAACCTTTGAGCCTTCACGGTTCGGGAAGTTTCTTGTAGAATGACGAATTGAAAATGCATTGTTTGCCGGTGTATCTCCAGCACCAAAACATGGTCCACAGAATGCAGTCTTTACGATCGCACCTGTCTCCATCAGACTTGCTACTGCCCCATTTTTTACTAACTCCATATAAATTGGTGTTGATGCCGGATATACACTTAACGTAAATTCATCTGCTCCGATCGAGTTTCCCTTCAAAATATCTGCTGCATCACAGATATTCTCAAATCCACCACCGGCACAGCCTGCAATAATACCCTGATCAACATATAATTTTCCATTTCTTACCTTGCTTTTTAAATCCAGCTGTACTTTACCATCAAAGCTTACCTGTGCACGTTTCTCACAATCATCTAAGATATCCATAAGATTTGCATTTAATTCATCAATCGTGTATGTATTGCTTGGATGGAACGGCATTGCGATCATTGGCTTGATCTTACTTAAATCAAGCTCGATAAAGCTGTCATAGTATGCCACTTCTCCAGGATTTAATTCTTTATAGTCTTCTTCTCTTCCGTGAATCTCATAAAATTCTTTTACTTTATCATCGGTTCTCCAGATCGAAGACAGGCAGGTTGTCTCTGTTGTCATAACATCCACGCCAATTCGATAATCAACACTTAAATTTGCAACACCTGGTCCGACAAATTCCATAACCTTGTTCTTTACGAAACCACGTTCAAAAACCTCACCAATAATTGCAAGCGCAATATCCTGAGGTCCAACACCTCTCATCGGTTCCCCGGTCAGATAAATTCCAACAACGCCAGGCATATCTATATCGTAGGTTTTATTTAAGAGCTGTTTTACAAGCTCCGGTCCACCTTCTCCGACTGCCATCGTTCCAAGTGCGCCATAACGTGTATGGGAATCAGATCCAAGAATCATCCTGCCTCCGCCCGCTAACATTTCCCTCGCAAACTGATGGATGACAGCCTGATGTGGTGGAACATAAATTCCGCCATATTTTTTTGCACAGGTAAGACCAAACATATGATCATCTTCATTGATCGTTCCCCCTACTGCACAAAGACTGTTATGACAGTTTGTAAGGACATAAGGAATTGGGAATTTCTCCAGTCCGGATGCTCTTGCAGTCTGAATAATGCCAACAAACGTAATATCATGAGATGTCAGCTTGTCAAATTTGATCTGAAGCTTCTCCATGTTTCCAGAAGTATTGTGCTCCTTCAAAATACCATATGCAATTGTATTCTCTGCTGCTTCCTTTTTACTAACTGCTTTTCCAGTTTTACTCTTTACAGCATCTGCTGCTTCGGGCGAATCAATGACAACATCTTTTCCATTGATCAGATACGCGCCTGTCTCGTATAATTTCATATGTCGCTACCTCCATAATCCTATTATTGAAAATTATAACTTTTGCCTATATGGAAATCAAGCGATTTCTTTTCAGAATGTTTATTCATACACATAAATGCATTTTTATTCTATTTCTGTATTGGAAACCGTATGATTGCAGTAAACAAATCTCCATCTACAACGATGTCAAACTTTCCTCCCATCAAAACCGTAAGATTTTTTGCAATGGAAAGACCAAGTCCACTTCCGTCTGTTGTCCTTGACACCTCTCCACGAACAAACCGTTCCGTAAGATCGTTTCTCCCTCCTTCATCTGCATATACCGGTTTTTTTGAAATATTCTTAATTGAAAAAACAGCTTCTCCGTCTTCCTCACAAAGTTCAACATACACTCTGGTTTTTTCCAGCGCATATTTTGCTGCATTGGTATATAAATTTTCGATTGCCCGGTAAAGATGTCTTCCATCTGCCCAGATCAAAATCGGCTCTTTGGGTATTTTCGTTACGATCGTCAGATTTCCTGCTTCAAACCGTTCATTAAATTCACCACCGGTCTGATACAAAAGTTCGACCAGATCAATCTTGTGCATATCAAGGCTGACATTTCCAGAGCTGATTTTCGAAGCTTCCACAAGATCCTCCGTCAGTTGCTTCAGCCTTTGTGATTTCTCATCCAAAACTCTGATGTAATATCTCGCATTGTCATTTTGCAGATTTTCCCGTTTTAAAAGCTCCACATAATTTACAATGGATGTCAATGGTGTTTTTATATCATGTGATACATTAGTAATCAGATCAGCTTTCATACGCTCATTTTTAATGCTTTCTGTTACCGCTTCACTAAGTCCTGCACGTATATTATTTACTGCCTGCGCAAGCTCTCTCTCCTGCCCATGGAATTCGTTTACGTCCAGCTTTGTATCAAGTGCCCCTGCTGCAATTTCTTTTACTGCACGCTGAATCCGGATCTGATCCGCTGCCTTTTTCAAATTCTGCAAAAAGTCCATAATACAGACAAGAAGAATCAGACAGACACCTGCCCTTTTTTTCATTCCAAAATACATCACAATACCTGCCGCTAAAAATACGAGATTCCAGATCTTCCGATGACTGTATTTCCAAATACTTTCTTTTTCCTCCTCCACATGCGTCAGCAACCGATATCCCTTATAAACAAGGCTCTTCGTCCATACCGTATTTCCCTTAATCTTTCTTACAAGACTCATATAAAAAATCAGAAAAACCGCATCGATCACATAGGTAAGCGTCCCTACTGCAACCATAAGTCCGGAAAACTCGAAGCAATAAATGTCAACCTTCTGTATTAAAAAAGAAATTCCATACATAAATCCCAAAAACAACACCAGCATCAGATCACTGTCAATTCCATCGATGACTGAATAATAGATAACGGGATCTTTGTCCGATTTTCTCCCGGCTACACTTGTCAGATAAGCAAGAACAATAAGTGTTCCTACAAGCCCGGCAACCGATACCATATCTCCTCTGTGATCATATGGATACACTCCGTTACGAATCATATAGCCGGAATAATAAATTCCAGTTATTGTAAGTATCATAAACAGCTGATGCAGAACAAGTGCCGTCATTTTCTTTCCTAATGTGTACTGTTTCATAAAATTCCTCTTATCCGATACTAATTCATCTTTTCAATTTTATAGCCAACCCCCCAGACAACCTTCAGATAACGAGGCTCCTTGGGATTGATCTCAATCTTTTCACGGATATGCCGGATATGTACTGCAACCGTATTATCAACACCAACAGCTTCTTCATTCCATATATTTTCATAAATCTGACTGATGGAAAATACCTTGCCCTGGTTTTTCACAAGCAGAAGCAGAATGTTATATTCAATCGGTGTAAGCTTTACTTCTTCACCATCGACAGTAACCTTTTTCAGATCATCATTAATAACTAATCCCCCAGCCTCATAGACCGTATCCGAAGCGGTGACCCCGTTGGAAAGGGTTGTATATCTGCGGATCTGTGATTTCACTCTTGCAACAAGCTCTAGTGGATTAAACGGTTTCGTAACATAATCGTCTGCTCCGACATTTAAGCCAAGTATCTTGTCTGCATCCTCTGTTTTCGCTGAAAGAATGATGATCGGAATACTGCTTTCCTCACGGATTCTTAAGGTTGCCCGGATTCCATCAAGCTTTGGCATCATAACATCAATGATCAAAAGATCAATCTGATTATTTTTCATTACCTCAAGAGCTTCTTCTCCATCATATGCCTTTAAAATCTGATATCCTTCCTGAACAAGATAGATCTCGATTGCTTCTACAATTTCCTTGTCATCGTCACACACCAGTATCGTCATATTCTCTTCCTCACACCCCTTCTTCTGTTATTTTCCCTTATTTTCATTCTTCCAGCGGAAATATTCTGCATCCAGATTAACCTTGATTTCCGGTGCTTCCTTCGGCAGTGGTTCTTCATAATACGATTCCGGTTCAATTGCTTCCGGAATGTCTTCTGTAACCGGAATACCAGCCTTTTCAAAATATGCTGGATTAATCTTAATTTCCGTCTGACGGTTTGCATAAATAGACGGAGTCTTTTTCTGTCCGTTTTTTGTGTCCCTCTTCTGAAGCTTACCTTCCTTTTCTTCCTGTTCCCGCTGGATCTGACGGTTCCTCTCTTCGATCAGTTTCAGATATTTATCCGTATCACTCAAATCCTGAAGCTGTGAAGTAAGTTCTAATTGATTTTCCCGTACAATTCTCTTTTGTTCCTCAAGCCTTTTATCCATTTCCTGATAAAGCTCACGCACAGAATCGTTCGTCTTCTGTATGATCTCCTGAATGCTGTTTAATGCTTCATCCGTATACATAACAGAAGCAGCATAGATATCTTCTGCCTTACGGCTCGCATCCATCACAATCTCATCCCCCCGCTTACGAAGCTCCCGTTCCGCCTTATCCTTGCTCTGTCTTGTCAGCTCATACTGTTCCATCATAGCAGCCATGCATTGATTCAGCTCTTTTAACAGATTTAATATTTTTTCTTTTTCCACAACGATGCATGAGGCATCCTTTTCATACATCTGCCCCTTTGCAACCATAACATGCAGACTTTTTAAAACTCTTTCGGTGTTATCCTGTACACTCATGTTTACTCCTGTCAGATTTTGATAAGCTCGTACTGATCACTTCCCAGACCAATCTTTACTGCATGATCAATGCAGGATTTCCAGTTTGTATCCGGATGTGTCATATGGAAATGATCATGATGCTTGGCCTCTTCTTTATGCTCATGTACATGTTTCTCAAGAACGCTTCCTCCGATCACTGGCTGTTTATTGCACAAGTCTGCACATGCCATATCAAGTGCAACCGGATCAAACGAAGCAAGCATTCCTACATTTGGAATGATCGGAATATCATTTTCCGCATGGCAATCACAATTTGGCGATACATCACAAATTAATGAAATGTGGAAGCATTGACGATTCTGGCAGATTGCCTTTGTATATTCTGCAATTTTATAATTTAAAATATCATTGGAATCCCCAAAGCTTGGACATACCGCATCCTTCGGGCAGGCTGCAATGCAACGCCCACAGCCAACACACCTGTTATGGTCAATGGCTGCCTTTCCATTTTTGATCACAGGTCCTTCATGTGCGCAGATCCGGTAGCATGCCCCACATCCAATACATTTTGACTGGTCAACAAATGGTTTTCCTTCACTGTGCATTTCCATTTTTCCTGCTCTGGAGCCACCT